>ONVB01000100.1 GCA_900321145.1 uncultured Eubacteriales bacterium
ATCTTTTATTTTATAACTCCCGCTTTTTTCAGATCCTCTATAAGCTTCCGTGTCCTTACCTTCTCACCCTCCGTGTTGCAGTGATAAAGCGCATCATACATAAGTGATTCGGTGAACATATAGTCCGAAGGATCGCTTATGTAGGGAATACCGATCTTCTCTTCCTCCTGCCTTGCGAAGATACGGAAATCCTCCTTGTCGCAGATCACTGTATTCTCTATGATAGGCGGAGCTACGAAATAAACCGAAGCTCCCTTCTTTTCCGCATATTCCTTGTAATCCTTAAGATATTTGACGCTGTTTTCGGATATCACGGCACCCTTCAGATCTATACGCTCAAAGTTGTCTTTTATGGCCTCGTAATCCATGCTTTCCCTTCGCTCGAAAGTATACTGCGAGGTGACCGGATCAAAGGCTTCTCTTGAGTAAGCTCCGGTCGGAGGCTGAAAATAATTCTTCTGTGTCGCGTAGGTGAACAGGTAGCCTAAAAACGAAGGCCATTTCCTGAACGGAATATATTTATAAAGCTCTATCTTGTTGTCTATTCCTGTCATTATAAGCTCTGTTCCGACCATATCGAAGCCGTTGTCGGGATACCAGTTATACTCATAGCCGAGAAGTATTATGTCTCCCGGATTTATATTTGCCTTCGATATCTCAGAGTAGAATATAGGTCCAAAGCCGGCATGAAGCCCGAGATTAACGACTTTCATACCCGAAGCCTCTTCAAGCATGGCCTGGTCAAGTCCGAAGGCCGCGCTTGAACCCGCAACAAAGATGATCTTCGGCTCATCCGTGCTTATAAGCTGCTCGTACTTGTCCTGTATCAGACTCTGATAACTCGGGTGAAATGTGTCCTTCGGCAGGCAGATGATCCCGAGAAAAATAAGCACCATGAAGATAACGGCCAGGAGTGATGAACTTATAACAAATGCTAAAAATCTTTTCATGATCTGTACCATAAAGATCCTTCAGCTGAGCCCGAAGGATCCTTTTCTAAAAGTTAAAATACAAAAACTGCGTATTCTGTTCCGTACTTCCCGAGAAGGAAGCATATATTCCAAGACATAATACTATTGCGATAAGCACCGTCTGCAGGAATACCGGCTGTTTTTTAAACAGCGCATACTTTCCGCTCTCATCCTTCCTCGCAAGCTGTACGGCGGTAAATATACCAAGTCCGAGCATGGTGATAAAGGTCTTTGCAGTGTCTCCCGAAAGGTTCAAAAGATCCGGATTGAGCAGCCTGCTCGGAGCAAAAACAAGCATATGCTTTATGATATACAGCGATTCGTGTATCCCGTTTCTGAAGAATACCCAGGTAACGGTGATCAGCATAAAGACTATGACCTGTCTTATAAATCTGACTGAAGCGCAGGTCTCGTCGACCTTTATCTTCTTGTAGAAGGCGCTCTTTGGTTTTTTGAGCATCTGTCCGATCACAACAAATATACCGTTGATCACTCCCCAGGCTATAAAGTTCCACGCCGCACCGTGCCAGAGACCGCTTATGAAGAATACTATCATCACATTGAGATACTTCCTGAGCACTCCTTTTCTGTTGCCGCCGAGAGGAATGTATACTATCTCGATAAACCATTCATTTAAGCTTGAGTGCCAGCGATTCCAGAACTCACCGGTAGATGTCGAGATATAAGGATTGTTAAAGTTCCTGTCTATCTCAATGTTAAGCATCTTTGATATACCCCTTGCCATGTCCGAATATGAGGAGAAATCCGCATATATATAAAGCGAGAAGCAAATTGCGGCTATCAGCAGATACGGTCCCGGATAGCTGCGATAATCATTGTACACTCTGTCGATTATGACAAGCAGTCTGTTCGATACAAAAGTCTTCTCGAAAAGTCCCCACGAGAAAAGAATGAAACCGGCTATAGCACGGTCTGCATCAAAGCTGCGCGGCTCCTTAAGCTGCGGCAGCAGGTTTCTCGACTTCTGTATGGGACCGGATAGTATGGTCGGAAAAAATGCGACAAAAGCGGCGTATCTGATGATGTTTTTCTCCGCTTCCATGCCCTTTCTGTATATATCGCTTAAATATGTCGTAGACTGAAATATATAGAAGGATAAGCCCACCGGAAGCAGGATGTTCAGTGCCGATATATGCGTGCCGACAAGCTTGTTTATGTTGCTTATGGCAAAGTTCGTATATTTATATCCGATCAATACAGACAGATTCAGTATAAGGAATATAGCGTACACTCCGCGGGTTTTCTTCTTCTCGATGAGAATACCGCCTATATAGGTAAGAGCCGTGGTCACGGCGAGTATGATAAGATACTTTATGCTGAAAGCACCATAAAAAACATAGCTTCCCAGGAAGATAACAGCATATCTGTACTTCCCGGGAACTATGTAATATACACAGAAAACTATTATAAAAAAGATCAGGAACTGTAAACTGATAAAATTCATCTTACAAAAACGTCATCAAAATGCATTTACAAATCCGTAGCATACCTCATCGATGACATTGCCTTTCTGGTCATAGAGTCTGAAAAGTGTAAGGTAGTATCCGTATTTCGGCTGCCATATGGTCCACATGGTCTTGCCGTCCGAAGGATTGGCTCCCTTTGCAAGCTTCTTTGCTCCGGTCCTGTGAACCCACGGAGACGGTGAGCCGTTTGCAAGAAGAGTCAGGTCCATAACAAACATTTCATACTTATAGGACTGGTTCGGATTGTCATAGGACTCGAAGCCTATAAGATACCCGCCTCCCGGACCGGTGTAGAAGGTCATACACTTATCTTTGATATGCGGGTGATACTCTATCTCTATCATGTACTGTCCGTTTGATGAGGGATTGCCCGGAACCCTGTACTGCACACACAGTGTATAGGTGCCGTACTTCTTCGGAGTCCAGTTAAGCCACTCGTTATTGAGCTTCCAGTCGCTTACCGTCTCCCATGTGCCTTTTTCTTCATCCTCTGCACGCTTGGCTACCCATTTGAATTCCACGTCACAGCTGCCGTTGGTCTTATAGGTCATGCCTGCCGTGACTCCGTCCTTGTCAAGCTTTTGCACAAATATACTGCCATCCGTAACGGAATAAGGTGTGGACTTTGCAAGTACAAAGCTGCAGGTCGCCTTGCCTGCGGAGGACGCATTGCCCACAACTCTGTAATCACATCTGAAGGTATAGTTTCCGTAGCCCGACGGAGTCCAGGTCACGAGCTCGTCGTTTAATGTCCAGTTCTTGATGAGTGTCCACTTTGAAGCACCCACCTTCTGCACATACCAGCGATACTCAACATCTATATTGCTGCTCGACTTGGTAGCGGTGAGTCCCGCCTTCACGCAGGATATGTCAAGCTGGCCGATATTTATGCTTGCATTCTTTAAGGTTCCGGTTGGGCTTTTTTTGGCGTAGGTTATCTTGTCCGACCACTTGGATAAGCCAAGCGTCTTTAATGCCGCATCCGAGTACTTTGAGGTTCCTGTGTTCATATACTTGAACACATTATAAGCCTGCTTCTTCTTGCCTGTTGAGGTAACTATACCCAAAGCATGCCCTTCGTGTATAGCAGCATTGCTGTCCATCCAGGTGGAAAATATGACTGCATCGACCATGCTGTCACGCGCCCCTGCGTAATAGGTGTAAGCTATCATGGCAGCCTGCTCCGCCTCTCCTATGCCCTTTGAGTCATAGCTCTGCTCCGACAGGATTATCCTGTGGGTTGAGCCGTAGGTCTTCTTCACATAATTCGTAAGCTGCTCCAAATTAACTCCGCATATGAAACTTGTGCTTGAATCATGTCTCAGCCAGGTACCCGCCTGCTTTGAAAGCATTGAGGTTTCCATATTCGGTGGATAGGCATGGAAAGCCAGGTTCCACTTCTTTCCGGTCTCCTTTGCAGCAAATGCATCAAGAAAAGCCTTAGAGGGTATACCGTCTCCGCCGTTGTCATTCTGCCAGTTATGTGTAAGCGAGATGTAAGCCTTTGCGTAAGGCGACTCATCCTTAAGTGCCTGATACAGAAGATTATACGACTTTACGCATATATCCACGTTGGTATTCTTATCTTTTGTACCTGTATAGTTATACTTGGTCGGTACATTTACCTCATTTCCTATGATCCAGTTTTCGACAAAATCCTGAGAATATGAAAATCTCTTGGCAAGATAGTGAAACGCTGCCGAGATCTGCTTCTTGGCGGCGGTATCGTTCACATTAAGCGCCGTAAAGTAAACTCCCTGAACTCCTCTTGCACCGGGATATATAAGGTTCTGAAGCTCGGGATCGGAGTTTTGCTCCATAAGAAGCACAAGCGTTACGGTCTTTCCTTCGTCCACAAGCTCCCTTATTCTCCACTCATAGAAGATCAGATAATCGTTATAGTGGAACTTGTATTGATTTCCGCTTGCATCGGTAAATATGTCGGGAGCAACACCAGGTGCCGCATTGCTGCTTGTCCAAAACAGTCTGGACAGATCAAGATTCAGAAGCACATGGTCTATGTTCAGGGAATCGGGATCCTTATCACGAACCGCGGAATCACGGTCTCTCCATTCCGTTCCCTGTATGCCCTTCTTGG
This sequence comes from uncultured Eubacteriales bacterium, assembly GCA_900321145.1. Lineage (GTDB taxonomy): Bacteria > Bacillota > Clostridia > Lachnospirales > Lachnospiraceae > Coprococcus_C. The sequence continues at coordinate 4,557 of ONVB01000100.1, forward strand.
TCTTGGCTCTTCCCACATCCTTTGCAGTGGCCGGCGTATAATCCGTATCCGGGTTAAATGTATCGTTTATGTCCGACATGGCCTTGGAACTCTGCACGGGTGTCCAAAGCGTGAGCGCCATGACAAGAGCGATCATAACAGCTATAAGCTTTTTTGTTGATCCGATTATTTTTTGCACCAAATGTATCTCCTCCTCACGTAAAATCATGTCTTTAAATTATGTCAATATCTGCTCGGTTCCGGTTACCGTTTCGTGTTCATATATAAGCTCGGCGTGTTCCGTAAAACCGAGAGACTTCCATCCGTTCAGCACTCTGCAGATGACCGAAGCCGTATTCTCCTCCATTAGCTCGGGAAGGAAAACAAAGAACTGATTCGGCTTGCTTCGCATCATAAAGTCGCTTATCCTCAAACTCTTTTTCAGCATCTCACCGAAGGCATCATACATAACGTTTAAGTTAGTGCCCAAGTACTCAACATGCTTTGGTACTATGGTAAAGAGAGCCTTTTGCGCCACCTTGTTGTAACGCTGTACATAACGGTGCATAAAGCGATAGACGCTCATAAATGCTTCCTGGCTCAGGCAAAGCATGCTGTTTGCCTCGCCTCTTTCATCCATTATCTGAGAAAGCTGTCCCAAAGAGTCTATGCCGGGCAGCTTATCACCGGTTCCGCCCTCGTCGCCGTTGAAAACCGCGTATCCGTGCTTTCCGTTCTGCTTCACATAGTATAGAGCTTTATCTGCCTGCTTGAACAGATCGCTGTAATCAGCTCCTATCTCGGGAACAAATACCGCTCCGGCGGACACTCCGAGCGGGATGCGGCAATCCTCCCCCAGGTACTCGGCGGCATTGTCCGTAAGCTGCTTATTTATACGCCTTACTATATTGTCGACGACACTGTCATAGGGAATGTTTCTTCCGAATACTATAAACTCGTCTCCCCCTATCCTTCCGACCACATCATCGGCTCTTAAGTTCCTTTTCACTATCTTGGCAAAGGATCTTAAGATGTTGTCGCCCATATCATGTCCGTAGATATCATTTACAAGCTTAAAGCAGTCAAGATCAAGTATGATAAGGGCTCCTTGTTCATTTCTGCACAGAGTCTTCATTTCCTCTATGGCGCTGGCCTTATTCAGGAAGCCCGTGAGCTTGTCTGTGGTGGCATCCTTGGTAAGGTTATGTATCGTCTGATTATTTCTCAGTATATTGGTTATACGCCTCATGAGAACATCTTTGTTGAACGGTTTTCTTATAAAATCCGCAGCTCCGAGAGCAAGTCCCTCACTCTCGACAGCTTCGGTCTCGTCCGCCGTAAGGAAGATAACGGGGATCTTTCGAAGTCCCTCTTCCTCCTCGTATTCCCGAAGTCTCTTAAGCACTTCAAACCCGTCCATCTCAGGCATACGGATATCGAGTAATACAAGGTCCGGACTGTTGTTCTTTATAAAGTTAAGGAATATCCTTCCGGACTTTGCAACACTGACTTTTATATCGTTCTGCATGAGAAGTTCTCTTGCGATTTTCAAGTTGGTTATATCATCATCAACAACCGCTATCCAGTATGACACGATGTAATTCCTCCGGTTTATATAACGCTGTCTCTAAAACTATAATTCACCACTGCTGATAAAATCCTGTACAAGCTTTATATCCCTGCCGATCTTTGAAGCTATCTCCTCAGCACTCATTCCGGCATCCTCATAGAGAGTTTTTATCCTTATCTTCTCATCATCCTTAAGGACTTCCGGCTTATCGGCTGCCGTCACAGCTCCGCTTACCGAAGCTTCCGGCTTTTTATCTTCTGTTTTTTTCTTGCTTGCTTCGTGTGTCATCATAAACACATTCAGGTCATTCATCATGGCCTGTTCCTTCTGCTTGTTGCGCTTGCTTATCTTCATGCTTTTGCTGACGGAATAAGCACAAAGTACCACCGCTATAAGCAAAAGCATAAAGAATAATGTACCGCCGCTTATGGCAAGGATCATGTTCTTTGTCTCCTTAAAGATTAAACTGATTTATGATATCCTCGAGCTGCTTCATGCTCTCTTCATTCTCACGGAGTCTGTCATAGCCCTGGCTGTTGGCAGCCATGGACTTCTCCGACTCAGAGGCTATACCGTAGATGGAATCTGTACTGTCGCCTATCATGCGATTGATTTCTTCTACGGATCCGGATATCTCATCTATACTTGTATTCAGTGCCTTTGTTGCATGATCGATATCTCTCATCATCGCGCGAAGCTCGGCTGCATCCTTCTCATATATCACACCTACCTGCTCAAGCTTACTGTAATTTGAGATGACCGAGTCGCCGAGATAACCGGTTGTGGCACTTACACATTTGGTAAGATTGTTTACCGCATCGTTTACCTCTAAGATTATCGCATCGATCTGAGCTACTATGTCGGTTGTCTGTGCGGACAGTGTTCCTATCTCGGAAGCAACAACCGAGAAACCGCGCCCGGC
>ONVB01000065.1 GCA_900321145.1 uncultured Eubacteriales bacterium
AGGCGTTCTTCCGTCTCCTGCTGCTCCTTCAGGCGCGCGAGTTCCTCCGTCTTCTGCTGTTCCCGCAAGTGTTCCCGGTTCTCTTTTACACAGCCAATCGTGCTTCTCCCGCGGCTTCTCCACCTTCAATAGCAACCATTCAATTTTCTTCGAAAGTCTCCGGCTTCTTTTGCTTTGAAATCTCAGTGGTAGTAGCCTCAGCCAGCATATTAAGCACCAGTTCCAACAACATCGACAACCTAAAAATACCATTCCTTCTGAGTTCTTTTGTGCCATATATACCCCCGTCTTTGAGATCACAAATTGTGACCTCAAAAGAATTTATCTATTTGTCAAATAATACAAATGCGATCCATCTCGTATAAAAAACCAAGTTATGCGCTTTATTTTGCGCTTTAAATCCAATTCCTCCGTACCTATGATGTACCTGCCACCTCATTGCCTGTTATCAAATTGTTATCTTCTAACGCAAAAAGGCTTCCGAAAACGTACGATCAACGCTATCGAAAGCCTTTATTTTCGGTTATTGAATTACTAACCTGCAAGCCACCCAGTATCACTCCAGCTCTATCGTCCCCGGCGGCTTTGAAGTGAGGTCGTACATTACACGGTTTACTCCCTTAACCTCGTTGATGATACGGTTCATGGTCTTCTGGAGTATCTCAAACGGGATGTCCGTGCAGTCTGCTGTCATAAAGTCGCTTGTGTTCACCGCGCGAAGAACCACAGCATAGTCATAGGTTCTGAAGTCTCCCATGACACCCACGGAGCGCATGTTGGAAAGAGCAGCGAAGAACTGGTTCGGAAGGTGGCGGATACGGCCGTTTGCCAAAGCCTTGTCCATCTCTTCGCGGAAGATGGCATCTGCATCCTGTACTATCCTTACCTTTTCAGCGTCCACCTCACCCACGATCCTGACGCCGAGTCCCGGACCGGGAAACGGCTGACGGTATACCAGGTACTCGGGGATACCGAGCTCAAGGCCCGCCTTCCTTACCTCATCCTTGAAAAGCATGCGAAGAGGTTCTACTATCTCCTTGAAGTCCACATGGTCGGGAAGACCTCCCACGTTGTGATGTGACTTGATGGTAGCGGACTTTCCGAGACCTGATTCTATCACATCCGGATATATGGTTCCCTGAGCGAGAAAATCAACAGCTCCGATCTTTTTTGCTTCCTCTTCAAATACATGTATGAATTCTTCACCTATTATCTTTCGCTTCTGCTCGGGATCGGATACACCAGCAAGCTTTGCATAGAAGCGTGCCTGTGCATTTACACGGATAAAGTTGAGTTCGTAATTACCCGAAGGTCCGAAGATTGCCTCTACCTCATCGCCCTCGTTCTTCCTTAAAAGACCGTGATCCACGAACACGCAGGTCAGCTGCTTTCCTACAGCCTTGGAGAGAAGCACCGCGGCAACAGAGGAATCAACTCCGCCCGAAAGAGCGCAGAGCACTCTTCCGTCTCCTATCTTCGCCCTGAGCACTTCCACCGTATCTTGAACAAATGAATCCATCTTCCAGTCACCCTTGCACTCGCATACATTGTATACGAAGTTCCTGAGCATCTCCTTGCCCTGCTCAGTATGCATTACCTCCGGGTGAAACTGAGTGGCATAAAGTCTTTTTTCCGCACATTCCATGGCCGCAACCGGACAGTCTGCCGTGTGTGCGGTAACAGTAAAGCCTTCAGGTGCTTGAGCTATATAATCCGTATGGCTCATCCATGATGAGACCTTGTTTTTCACGCCTCGAAACAGCTTCGACTTTTCAAATGCATCTATCACCGTTTCCGTCCTTCCGTACTCGGACACGGGCGCAGTCTTCACCTGTCCGCCGAGCTTATATGCCATAAGCTGTGAACCGTAGCATATTCCGAGTATCGGAACACCTATATCGAAGATATCCGCCGTGTACGACGGCGAATCCTCGGCATACACGCTGTTCGGGCCTCCTGTAAATATAATGCCCGCCGGATCTAAGCTTTTTATCTCGTCAAGGCTCATGGTATAAGGGTGAACCTCGGTATATACGCCACACTCCCTCACCCGCCTTGCTATAAGCTGGTTATACTGCCCGCCGAAGTCGAGCACTATTATCATTTCTCTTTTCATCAAGTTCCTCCTATGTATAAGATTCTTCCTGTTGCTTCGCAAGCCCTCGCCGGGCCGGCATCACAACGCTTCGCATTGTGATCTGCGTCGCTTCGCTCAGAATAACACTCTCGCCTACTTTTCGGTCAGCAGCTCCAAAGCCTTCTTAAACTGCGGATCTTCCTCCCTGCTTAAGCCTGCCGCACTCTCCCTGTCATCCGGAAGCTTCACCTCGTAATCAGGCTCTATACCCTTCTCATGCAGGTCATAGCCCGAAGGCGTGAAATACTTGGCTATAGTTATCTTGATCGCACTTCCGTCGGACAGAGGTATGATCGACTGAACTATACCCTTGCCGAAGGTTTTGGTACCGACAAGAACAGCCTTGCCCGAATCCCTAAGCGCACCAGCCATGATCTCGGAAGCACTTGCGCTGTAACCGTTTACCAGCATTACTATCGGCACATCAACCGAATGCTGTTCGGTATCCTTGTGCTCACTCGTTACATTTCCGTTCTTATCCTTGGTAGATACAATGACTCCGTCATTCATCACATAGTCACATACTTTTACAACCGCCGATACGAGTCCGCCGCCGTTGTCCCTTAAATCAAAGATATAAGCCTTCGCTCCCTTGGCAGTCAGATCATCTATGGCCTCCTTGAACTCATCGAAGGTTATCTCGCTGAATGTAGAGATGGATATATATCCTATGTCGCCCTCGAGCATCTCGTAATCCACACTATAATTTTCTACCTCCCGACGCGGTATGTCAAACTCAAGCTCTTCCTTGGTTGAAGGTCTGTATATCTTCAAGTGCGCGGTCGTATTCTCCGAACCGCGTATCTTCTCCACAACCATTTCAAGACCCTGATCCGTGATCACCATGTCATCTACCTCAAGTATGACATCCTCAGGCTTAAGCCCTGCTTCTTCCGCGGGACTCTGCTTTATAGGGCGGACGACCACAACCGAGAAATCCTGCATCTGTGTAACCACAGCACCTATACCTACATACTTTCCTGAGGTATCCTCCATCAGATCGGCTATCTCAACATTGGTGTAGTATCTTGAGTAGGGATCATCAAGTCCTGCCATAATTCCGTCATAGATGGCCTCCTCCTGAGTAGCCCGGTCGGTTTCAAAATAAAACTCCTTATCTATAATACCGTTTATCTCGTCAATCTTATTTAAGACAGCTTGATCGTGAACAAGGTCCACACTTGTTTCTCCTGTCACCTCAGCCTTTGAAGCAGATTCTTTTTTTCCGCACCCGCCCAGAAGGCTGAGTGCAAGAACCACTGCAAGAACTGCTTTGCCTCTACTGCGTCTCATACTTATTCCTTTCATCACTAACTACACAAGGGGCAAAACCTTTGCCCCCTGTTGTATGATATATAACATATTTACTGAAGATACGGGTACGGATCCACATAGGTTCCGTTGATCCTCAAACCGAAGTGGCAGTGGGGGCCTGTCGAATCCCCTGTGCTTCCCGCAAGCGCGATAACTTCACCTCTGCCGACAATCTGTCCGACACTTACACAAAGTGACGAGTTGTGCATATACACTGTCGTTACTCCGTCACCGTGATCGATCATAACATAGTTACCCATCGAACTTTCATAGCCCGCACCGATTATCGTACCGGCCTCACCTGCTACAATAGGAGTTCCCGTCGGACATCCTATATCAAGTCCTCTGTGCACTGTTCCCCACCTCGGACCAAATGTAGAGGTGATAACGCCGCCTGTCGATACCGGCCACTGGAAAGTGCCGCCCGTATAATAAACCGGCACATCTACAGGCTGTCCGGTTGCTGCAGCTGCTGCAGCTGCCGCTGCTTCTGCTGCCTCACGCGCCTTTCTCTCTATCTCCTCAATCTCTGCATCGATTTCAGCTTCTCTTGCCTCAAGCTGAGCAACAACATCCTCATACTTTCCTATCTGAGTCTTATACTCAAGAAGCTGTGCCTGCTTACCCTCTATCAGGATATTCATGGCCTCTCTGCTCTCGAGCACATCTTTCTCGATATTATCAACCTCAAGAAGCTCCTCCTGAAGCTCCTTCTCCTTCTTCTGAACCTCATCCTTTATGGAAATGAGCTTTCTAAGCTGCTTTGAGTCATAATCAAATACTGCCGAAGCATACTCTGTCTCATTTACGACATTTGCTATATTCGTAGCCGAGAAGATGGCATCGAGCGGGTTCTCACCGCCATTTTCGTAGGAATACTGTATACGAAGCTTCATGGCTTCATACTGCACATTTTCATTCTCTTTAGACTTCTTGAGCTCCTTTTCCTTCGCGGTTATATCGTCAGCAAGCTTTTCCTTCCTATCCTCAAGCTCACTTATCTCATCCGTGTAGTCCTGAACCTGCTGGTCCATGACCGATATGGTGGTCAGTATATCATTTCTTCCTGTCTCAAGTGTACCAAGAAGCTCTTCTGCCTGCTCCTTCTTGCTTCCGTTTTCTCGCTTCTCCTCCTCCAGGTCGGATATGGTATCCGCAGACACCGGCATTATAAAAGCACCAACAAGCGCAAGAGCTACTGCAGTCTTGGCAAATAATCTGATCTTTTTCATCTCATTACCTCCTAAACTTCCCTCCGGATCATAGTTTTGAATTCTTTTATCAAACCTTCAAATGCTTCCTTGTGGTTATGATACTTCCTATAAGTCCGAGCCCTATACCTATCGCTGCCGATACAGGTATGAGAACTATAAATATATCACCGATCGGAACAAATGCAAAGAGCTTGCTCACTACCGCATACCTTCCGATGATGTACTTAACTATATTGTCATACATATAATATACTATGATCAGCGGAAGCAGTGAACCGATAAGTCCGATCACCACACCCTCCACGATAAACGGCGCCCTTACGAAGAAGTTTGTAGCACCGATAAGCTTCATAATACCGATCTCTTCTTTCCTGACGGTGATACCTATGGTAATGGTATTGCTTATAAGGAATACCGACACCAGAAGAAGAATAACAATAATTCCTATGGACGCATAGCTTACCACGCTGTTTAAAGCGACTATACCGTCCGCGGTCAACTCCGAGGTAGATACCTTTCTCACACCGTGAAGCCCTTTCAGAAACCTTATGAACTCCGACTGTGCCGAAAGATCCTTTAGGGTTATCTCAAATGAAGCGCTGTTTTTAAGCGGATTGTCGCCAGCGAAGGAAGCCATGGCAGCCTCATAATCGTCCTCGTAGCGCTCCTTTGCATACTTCTCCCATGCCTGATCAGCAGATATATAATCCACGGTCCGGACTTCCTCGCGCATTCTTATCTGCTCACCTATCAGGTTGATGTTCGAATCCTCTATGCCCTCGTCAAAGAATACCGATATGGTCACGGTATTCTCGAGATCACTCACCGCTGTTCTGAAATTGACTATAACGCAATAGAATACACCGAAGAGGAAAAGGCACGATACTATGGTACCGATGGAAGCCAGTGAGAAGAGGAGATTTCTTCGGATATTCTTTAATCCCTGTCTTATGCTGTAAAAATATGAACTAATCCTCATCTATATATCCACCCTTTGCCTCGTCGCTTATTATTTCACCCTTCTTTAAGGTGATAACTCTCTTTCTCATCATGTTGACTATCTCTTTGTTGTGTGTAACAACGACCACCGTCGTCCCCTTCTTGTTGACATCTTCGAGCAGTCTCATGATCTCCCATGAATTCTTCGGATCAAGGTTACCTGTAGGCTCATCCGCAAGAAGTATCTCGGGCTTGTTCACCAAGGCACGTGCCAAAGCAACTCTTTGCTGTTCACCGCCCGAAAGCTGCCTCGGATATGACTTGTACTTATCCGCAAGTCCGACCAGCGTCAGCATCGCAGGCACCTGTCGCCTTATGAACCTTCCCGGAGTCTCGATAACCCTCTGGGCAAAGGCTACATTTTCGTATACCGTCCTGTCCTTTAACAGGCGGAAGTTCTGGAACACTACTCCGATCTTTCTTCTGACCTTGGGGATATTCCTCCTCTTGAGCTTGTTGTAGTCGTATTCCGCAAGCTTCACCTTTCCCGAGGTCGGATCAAGCTCCTTCAAAAGAAGCTTTAGAAGGGAAGTCTTGCCTGAGCCGCTCGCACCCACTATGAATACGAACTCACCGTCGTTAATCTCAAAATTGATGTCGTTTAAGGCGAAAGTTTTACTTCCCGGATACTTAAGCGACACGTGGTCTAACTTGATCATATCTATTCTGTCTCCTTGTTATAAGATTCTTAGCTTCGCTCAGAATGACACCGCTTTTTCCGGAACGGCACCGCCTTTTCCGGAACGATACTGTCAGCCGAAGAATCCTTTTTAGTAATCCAATGATTCCATATATTTCATATACTTCACAACCATCAGAGCTATCTTAAATGTAATGGCGTCCTCGAACACCCTCAGGTCAAGCCCTGTGCTCTTCTCAAGTTTGTCAAGTCTGTATACAAGAGTATTCCTGTGGATATAAAGCTGTCTTGAAGTCTCGGACACATTCAGGCTATTCTCAAAGAACTTGTTGATAGTCGTCAGCGTCTCTTCATCGAACTCATCCGGTGACTTTCCGTCAAATATCTCCTTGATAAACATATTGCAGAGCGGCATAGGGAGCTGGTAAATGAGTCTTCCTATACCTAAGTTACTGTATGCGATTATCCTTCTGTCACTGTAGAATATCTTGCCTACATCGAGCGCAAGCTTTGCCTCCTTATAGGATCTCGAAACCTCCTTGATCTCGTTGACTATGGTTCCGAAGGCTACATTTACAGCTGACATAGCCTCGGTATTGAGCATGTCCACTATAACCTTTGCGGTCTTCTCCATGTCATCATAGGTTTCGCCCGGCTTTACTTCCTTGACCAGGATAATATTCTTCTCGTCTACGGCGGTTATAAAGTCCTTTGTCTTGCTCGAGAACATAGTCCTTACAGTCTCAAGCGCATTGGTATCCTTCTCGTTCTTGGTCTCTACTATGAAGACTATCCTCTTCACATTTGTCTCTATGTGAAGCTTCTTCGCCCTGTTGTAGATATCCACGAGAAGAAGATTGTCAAGGAGCAGGTTCTTGATGAAGTTATCCTTGTCGAAGCGCTCCTTATAGGCTATGAGCAGATTCTGTATCTGGAACGCAGCCATCTTGCCCACCATATATATGTCATCCGTCTCACCCTTAGCAAGAAGGACATACTCAAGTTCATTTTCATCATATATCTTAAAGAACTGATACCCCTGCATAACCTGGCTCTCGGCTGCCGAGTTTGCAAAGCCCGACACAGCCTCGATAAAACTCTCATTTCCCCTTATGGTAGTAGCAAGAGTCTTGCCCTCTGTATCCATCACGCAGAGCTCAACTCTCGTGATAGCCTTTATCCCGTCGATCGTATCCTGAAGTATCTGATTTGAAATCATTCTTTAACCCCTTCCTTAAGATTTACGTTGTTTCTTCACTCAAAACAGCAAAATGTCATTCTGAGGAACGAAGTGACGAAGAATCTTATTTCTTTACTTTACCCCAATAATCCATCATTACATCTGTCAAAACAGCATACCCTACTTCATAATCCGTAACATTCTACCACATTCTTTCTCAAAATAAAAGAGAGGAAATGCTCTTTTCGGGCATTTCCTCTCATAATTCACACTTTATTCACTTATTGATTTAGGCTGATTAGTTTGCAACTATCTCCTCAGTCTCCTTATCGAAGATGTGGATCTTGGAAAGATCGAATGCGAACTGAACTGTGTCGCCGGGTCTTGCTGTTGTACGAGCGTTAACTCTTGCTGTGATATCGAACTGATCGATAGTAAAGTACAGATAAACCTCGGCACCTAACATCTCGTAGATGTTAATTCTTGCATCGATAACACTCTCCGGTGAAGACTCTATGAAGAGCTGCTCATCATGGATATCCTCAGGACGGATACCAAGTATAACTTCCTTGTCTATAAAGTCGCCGGCGATAAGCTTAGCAGCCTTCGAATCCGGAACCTTGATAGAATGTGAGCCGAACATAAGAAGTACGTCTGAGCCCGACTTAACAACCTTTGAATCGATGAAGTTCATAGGAGGCATACCCATGAAGCCTGCAACGAAGAGGTTGCACGGATTATCATAAAGGTTCTGAGGAGTATCAACCTGCTGGATGATACCATCCTTCATAACTACGATTCTTGTACCAAGTGTCATAGCCTCTGTCTGGTCGTGTGTAACGTAGATGATAGTTGTCTGAAGTCTCTGATGAAGCTTTGAGATCTCGACACGCATCTGAACACGAAGCTTTGCATCAAGGTTTGAAAGAGGCTCGTCCATAAGGAGTACCTTAGGCTCACGCACGATAGCACGTCCCATGGCAACACGCTGTCTCTGACCACCTGAAAGAGCCTTCGGCTTTCTGTCAAGAAGATGCTCGATATCAAGTATCTTTGCAGCCTCATGAACCTGCTTGTCGATCTTCTCCTTCGGTACCTTTCTCAGCTTAAGACCGAATGCCATGTTGTCATATACTGACATATGCGGATACAGAGCGTAGTTCTGGAATACCATCGCGATATCTCTGTCCTTAGGCTCAACGTCATTCACCATCTTGTCACCGATCCAAAGCTCACCTGAGCTTATGTCCTCAAGACCTGCGATCATACGAAGGGTGGTAGACTTACCACATCCTGAAGGTCCGACAAAGATGACGAACTCCTTATCCTCAATATCCAGATTGAAATCCTTAACAGCGTTGAAGCCGTTAGGGTAAATCTTATAGATATTCTTAAGTTGTAAACCAGCCATTGATTTAAATCCTCCTTAGTAGATTTAATAGTTTTTTAGTTTTCTTCTTTGTTTCGCTTGTTGTTTCTTCTTAAGACTCGCTCACAATGTTTCAAAGTGAAACACGATAGACGAATTATAAAACAAATGCCTTTTTTATGCCATATTATTATTCTACAAATAAGGTTCAAAATAATTGTGTACTTTGTATAATTGCATTTTTGTAATACTTTTTTTATCCAATTTATACAAAAATCACCCTATTGACACAGTCGGTTCTTTGTAAAAAGTGAATATATTTATGTAAACCCATGCAAATTATCCGCAACACTAATGTAATGTTTTTTTTCCGCGATACATGGGTTTTTAGCTTGAATATACATGGTTTTTCAGCTCTTTTATAAGCTCCGCGGCCATATCCGTGTCTATATCGTCTATAGCGGCATAGAGCTTCGAGAGAACTTCGCCCGCCTCATCGGGGAAGGAGTAACCCTTAAGCTTGTCCTTAACAGCCTCCATACCGTCCATGTCAAGGCTGTCACATGCCTCGGAAAGCTCCTCCGTAAGTTCATCAAGAGCTTCGGGAGTGATAGCCGGAAGCTCCTCTCCTAAACCGGCAGCATCTTCATCCGGGAAATGTCCCGAAAGCTTCAACAAAAGATCATCAAAAGCATCAAGCGCAGCCGCGGTATTTTCTTTGATATAACCTATATCCTGCGCATTTCCGGCCTTTTCAAGCTCCGCAGCCATGTCTCCGAGATCTAAAGCTCCTATCTGCCGCGACGAGCTCTTCAACGCATGAACCTTTATGGTATAATCCTTCCAGTCTTCCGCTTCATAAGCACTCTTTATACCGTCATATCGACCCCTTCCGGATCTGTAATACTCTTCGACTATTTTTACAAAGAGCTCGGGCGAGCCAAGTCCCTTTATTGCATTCTCGTTGTCAAGACCGTCAAACCATGCAGTCTGTCTGACTCTTGCAGCTTCGGCATTTGCCTCCATCGCTGCTTCATCCGCAGCCTCGGCATTAAGCTCCGCTTCGCTCTTTTGGATAACCTTCTCCGGAGGAAGCCACTTTTTGACCTTGGTGATCATGTCCTTCACATCCACAGGCTTTGCGACAAAATCACACATTCCCTCTTTGAGGAACATATCCTTCACGCCCTCGAGCACATTTGCCGTAAGCGCTATGACCGGAGTATCCTTCGCCCTTTCGATCTGAGTCTTGATAACCCTTGTGGTCTCTACGCCATCCATTTCCGGCATCATATGATCCATGAGGACAAGGTCAAAGTCTTCCTTTCTGAGCCTGTCTACGGCTTCTCTGCCGCTCAAAGCTCCGGTACAGTATGCTTTTATCGGCTTTAAGAGCCCCTCGGCTATGGTTACGTTTATGGCATTGTCGTCAACGATAAGTATCCTCGCATCGGGTGCAGTGTAATCTATCCTGAATTCCGACTCGGTATCCCTCTTCCTGTGAGCCATCTCCTGACCGTTTAAGAAAGCTACAAGATTGAGTGTGGTCTGCGGGCGGCGCATCACGAGCAGGTTGTCCTGCTTTGCGGTAAACGCAGAATCAAAATTCACAAGTATAACCCCCGTCACATCCTTGTGTCCGTCAAGGAAGGTCTTGATCTCCGCGCCGTAATCGATATCCTCAAAGAACAGAAAATCCTTCTTGCCGCTTGCCGCAAATTCATCAAGAGATCTGATCGCACGGCCACTCACGCCGAGACCGCGTATCTCCTCTACAAACTTGTTAACCATTATGTCGCTCTTGTTGAGAACGTATGCATACTTGTCTGCCGCATCCTCAACCACAAGCCCGGGGATATCCTCCACTATCTCCTGAGGTATGGAGAAGTAGAAATCAGATCCTTCTCCATACTTGCTCGTTACACCTATGCGGCCGTTCATGGCCTCCGTAAGGCTGTTGCATATGGCAAGCCCGAGTCCGGTTCCCTCCACCGCGCGGTTTCTCTTTGCGTCCACCTGCTGGAAGCTTTTGAAAAGCTTGGGGATATCCTCATTCTTTATACCCTGTCCGGTATCCTTTACATGGTAGGTAAGCACAACCTCGCCGTCGCCCTTCCGCTCACAGCTTACCAATATGGAAACCATACCCTTGGCGGTGAACTTGATGGCATTATTTGCCAGATTGATGATTATCTGACGGATACGCATGGCATCTCCCTTAAGTACAGACGGGATCTTCGGGTCGATTATCACGAAGAGCTCAAGCTTCTTGCTTCCTATCCTTGTGGCAAGAACATTTGCTATATCGGTAAGCTCGGACATGGGCTCGTATCTTTCGGGGATGATCTCCATCTTTCCGGCTTCAATCTTTGAATAATCGAGGATATCGTTGATTATGTTCACAAGATTCTTGCCCGAATTCTGAATCTGTATGATATAGTCCGACACTACCGGCGGAAGCTTCTCCCTTAAGCAGAGCTCAGCCATACCTATCACGGCATTCATCGGAGTTCTGATCTCATGTGACATATTTGCCAGAAAGTCAGCCTTCATCCTGGCAGCACGGTCAAGCTCCTCGTTGGCTTCCTCCATGGCTTTCAGCTTCAGAACCGAATCCGTGGTATCATGAAGTACAAATATGGTACCGACATTTCTGCCATGCTCGTCAAGGTTCTTTTCGACTATGCTGAAGTATATGTCCTCGGTATCATCCTGATTTCTGAAAACAACGACTTCCTTTCCGTACATATCCTTCTTTTCCTCTAAGATCTCATCTATGCCTTCTCTCGATGAGAGCTTGTGGATCATATTGTAGTCAACCGAATACTTGATGCGGTCATTCATATAATTCAGGTCGTTGTACTCATCGAAGAGCACAAATCCGTCACTCATACCGTTGGCGAAGTTGACTAAAGCCCAGTCTCTGAGCTTAACCTTGGAATAAACATTGATAAAATAGAAGCCGAACACAAGGCCGAGATTGCTCAGGAAGGTGAGTATCCACACAGGCCAGACCTGAAGGACGGATAGCACATCGACCACCGTGAGCCACGCCATGATAAATATCATCACATCATATTTAAGTCTGAACTGCTTTGCCGACTGCGCTCTGCACGCAACAAGAAGAACGATGGTAAATATAACCATCGCAAGCATAAGGAGCTGGCAGGTTCTGAAAGAATAGAAACCTTTTACGGAAGATATAGGTTCTGCCACCCACCAGGTTTCACCCATTCTGACGCTCTGCTTGAATTCAAGATTAGCATACCCGCCGAGATTTCCTATCTCTATCGCGATCTGTATGACCGTGAGTATCACGCCCGGCACAAGATAAAGTATAAACCTCTTGCGCCTGCTCATCATGGTAGTCATATAAAGAAAAGCCATGAGCACCAGAGAGTGAAGGACGTACCATGCAACGAGCTCCTCTTTTGCCTTGTCCGCATTTTCACAGGACAAAAGCATCAGACATACGATATCCTTCCCCAAGATCAGGGCAGAAAGGACTATATAACCATAGTTTTTTCTTTTATACTTAAGAGAGTACAGCCCGCATAGAGCGGCAAACACTGCACATATGATAAATAGGATCTTCAAAATCTAAACCTCACTGCAATATCATCTTATTAAAATCGTTATTTTGTCAGACTGATATATATTCCGTTTCTCCGCACCGCAAATATAAATAATCCTATATATTTTATCACTTTTATACGATTTTAACAAGCGGATTAGCATAGTCGCCACAGCATTTATACCGGGCATCACTGTTTGGCTCCGACCGCTGAAATCAGTCAAGCTTAAAGCGCAGTATCCTGCTCACACTCTCGTCGATCCTTTCCTCGCTTATCCTTCCGGATTTTACCGCATCGAGCACCGCGGAAAAAGCCTCCTCATAGTCCCTCGGCATAAGAAGGAGATCGACTCCGGCTTCTATGCTCAAAACCGCCGCATCCGCCGAGCCGTGATCATTTACCACTGCTCCCATGGCAAGCGCATCCGTTATCACGAGCCCGTCGTAGGAAAGCTCTCCTCTTAATCTGTCGGTAACGATTTCCTTTGAAAGTGACGCCGGCAGACCGTCCGCAGACACATTCGGGAGCATAATGTGCGCAACCATCACAGCATCTGCCTTCTTTAAGTTCTGTTCAAAGGGGATTATCTCGCAGTCAAGCAGTTCATCCCACGTCTTCTCGACCTTCACGGTACCCTTGTGCGTGTCGCCCTTTGTATCTCCGTGCCCCGGAAAATGCTTGATGCACCCGCCCACACCTTCCTCGTGAAGTCCGTCCAAAAAGGCATCTACCATATCCGAGACAAGATAAGGATCACTTCCGAAAGACCGGTTGCCTATCACCACATTTGCGGGATTCGAATTTACATCGGCTACCGGCGCAAGGTCGAGCGTAAAACCGTACTTTTTAAGGTATTCCCCTATCTGACGTCCGGCCTCGCGCGCCTTTCTCGTATCGCCCGTGCTTCCTATACTTGCCATATTTGAAATCCTCGGCACGTCAAAGCTGTAATTAGCTCCGAGCCTCGAGACTCCCCCGCCTTCCTCGTCTATGCAGAGTATAGGCTTTATCGCCACACTTTCATTAAGCTCCTTTACAAGTGTCTCAAGCTGTTCCGGATTCTTTATATTGTCCGCAAAAAGAGCATAACCGCCGGGAGGATACTTCCCAAGGAACTCCTTCATATCATCGGACAGAAATGTA
>ONVB01000203.1 GCA_900321145.1 uncultured Eubacteriales bacterium
GCTCTATCTCGTCATGGGATTTTTTGGCATCCTCAAGCAGCTTTGCCGATCTGTCGGAGAGTTCACGGATACGGTTTTCATTTTCACTAAAAAACTCTTTGTTACTTTGAACAAAGTCCCTGTCGTAGAAATCCGAGCAGTCGATCAATGTCTGTCCCGTGCAGGTGATCTGCGTCAAAGGATTTGAGCTGACCAAAGCCAGGCTTGCTCCGTCGATCAGCAAGTGTTCCCTGACAGCGGTCCCAAAGAGCAGACAGTTTGACAGTCTGACATCATATCCTCTTTCCGATGCCTCCCGAGCTATGAGCTTAAGAAGAACATCCGTTGCGGCAAAAAGATCGTCCTTTATAAAAAAGACAGTTTGATAGTTGTCAATCGTTTTCATATGAGTCATATATCCGTACCTGGTCATAACGGAAAGCTGTCGGATAAATTCTTTTCCGGAGCATTCATTTCGAACCTTAAGATATTGCCTGCAAAAATCGGCCGCAAAATCGCTTATCCTCCCGGTATTCACGAATTCCTTGGACTTATCTTTACGTTCCGTGCATACGCTTCCGAGGATTTTATGGTTTTCGGAAGCGCTCTTCATAAGAGCTTTGTTTTGCCTTACGGCGCGGATAATGTCCTCGCGATGCTCTTTAAGCAGGGAGTCGTCCCAGCATTCACCGAGGTTTATGATCTTCTGGCATACCCCGGGAAAAAGAGGCTCGAAGACATGAGGGGGAGTACCGTCAACTATGATCACCTTGGAAGAGTGCAAAAGAACCGCGTCCAGTGAATCCGGGTCGGAAGAACAGTAGTACCTTGTGACATCTTCTTTTCCTTCAAAAACATTGGCAATCTTTTTCATAA
Source organism: uncultured Eubacteriales bacterium (assembly GCA_900321145.1). Lineage (GTDB taxonomy): Bacteria > Bacillota > Clostridia > Lachnospirales > Lachnospiraceae > Coprococcus_C. The sequence continues at coordinate 856 of ONVB01000203.1, forward strand.
CGGATGATTTGCCGGTTCCGGGACCACCCTTTAAGATATATGTAAAGTATTCTTCGCTTGCGATCAGTTCGCTTAAACTTGTGGAAAACCCATTAGGGGTTACTCCGCCTAAAAAATAGTATTTTGTCATATGTGCTCCGATCCTTTTAAGAATTATTTCTTGTATTATATCATATTTGCAGCGGTATGATTTATTTTTGTAGAAAAAACTCCCAAACCGCTACTCCCGCCTTGACAGTTTAACGCGGTAGTGTGATAATAGGGAAAGCTTTATTTATTGGAGGAAATAGCTACATGGTTGTTACAGAATTACTTGAAAGAAATGCGGAACTCTATAAGGATGAGGTGGCTTTGGTCGAACTCAATCCCGATGAGGCGGACACAAGGAGGAAGACCTGGAAGGAGTTCGAGCTGGTTGAGTCCAACCGCTTCGAGCCTTACAGGAGGGAGATAACCTGGGGCGTGTTCAACGAGAAGGCTAACCGCTTTGCGAACATGCTTATAAGCAGGGGGATCAAGAAGGGCGATAAGGTGGCCATCATCATGTATAACTGTCTTGAGTGGCTTCCGATATACTTCGGTGTATTGAAGACAGGTGCTATCGCAGTGCCCTTTAACTTCAGATACGATGCGGATGAGATACTATACTGCGCCGAGCTTGCAGAGGTTGATATGATAGTCTTCGGACCGGCATTTATCGGTCGTATAGAGGAGAATGCCGAGAGACTTTCACACGGAAGACTTCTTATATATGTCGGTGACAACTGCCCGAGCTTCGCGGAGTCTTATCACGAGCTGGTGGCTGACTGCTCAAGCTCATCACCGGATATCAAGCTTACGGAGGATGACTTCGGTGCCATATACTTCTCTTCGGGAACAACAGGCTTCCCGAAGGCCATACTGCACAAGCACCTTTCACTCATACAGGCGGCCGAGATGGAGCAGAAGCACCACGGTCAGGGAAGGGACGATAACTTCCTTTGTATACCCCCGCTCTATCACACAGGCGCTAAGTTCCACTGGATGGGCAGCCTGGTTGCCGGAAGCAAGGCAGTTCTCTTAAAGGGAACTAAGCCCGAGACCATACTTAAGGCTGTGTCGGACGAGCGCTGCACCATAGTATGGCTGCTGGTTCCGTGGGCACAGGATATACTTGATGCTCTTGACAGAGGTGACATCAAGCTTTCGGATTACAAGCTTGATCAGTGGAGACTGATGCACATAGGTGCTCAGCCGGTTCCGCCGTCACTTATCAAGAGATGGAGGGAGTACTTCCCGAACCATCAGTATGATACGAACTACGGACTATCCGAGTCTACAGGCCCGGGTTGTGTGCACCTCGGTGTAGAGAATATACACAAGGTAGGCGCAATCGGCGTGCCGGGTTACCGTTGGGAGACAAAGATAGTTGATGAGGAAGGAAATGTAGTTAAGCAGGGAGATGTGGGTGAGCTCTGTGTAAAGGGCCCCGGCGTGATGACCTGTTATTACAGAAATGAAGAGGCGACCGCCGAGACTATCAAGGACGGCTGGCTCTTTACCGGAGATATGGCTATGCAGGACGAGGACGGATTTATCTTCCTTGTAGACAGGAAGAAGGATGTCATCGTATCGGGCGGTGAGAATATCTACCCGGTTCAGATAGAGGATTTCATAAGAAAGAACGACAAGGTAAAGGATGTGGCCGTTATCGGACTTCCCGACAGAAGACTCGGAGAGAAGACAGCAGCCATCATAGAGATAAAGCAGGGAATGGAGTGCACCGAGGAGGAGATAGAGAACTTCTGTCTTGCACTTCCGAGATACAAGAGACCGAAGACCATCATTTTCTCGGAGATACCGAGAAATGCTACCGGTAAGATCGAGAAGCCGAAGCTCAGGACCATGTACGGCGCTGACAGGCTTGTAGAGCAGGAGAACCGCGGATGATGAAAGATTCTTCGTCGCTAAAGCGAAGAGTCTTGATCAAGAAAGGACAAAATATGAGAAATCTAACCATGATAATGGACTACTACGAGCTGACCATGGCGAACGGTTACTTTGAGACGGGACACAAGGATACGGTTGCCGTATTCGATATGTTCTATCGCAAGAACCCCGACGAAGGCGGCTTCGTGGTATCGGCAGGACTTCATATGCTCATAGATTATGTGAAGAATCTGCATTTTACCGAGGATGATATAGAGTACCTGAGAGGAAGAAAGATGTTCTCCGAAGGCTTCCTCGATTACCTTAAGGATTTTAAGTTCACCGGTACCATAGAGGCGGTTCC
>ONVB01000064.1 GCA_900321145.1 uncultured Eubacteriales bacterium
ACCTTGGACACGGAGAAGAGCTGTCCTATGAGCAGATCTCCTATACTCTCGGCCTTTGAAGCCTTGGTGACCAGAATACCGGTTGAAAGCGATATCAGCATGGACGGTATCTGCGATACAAGTCCGTCACCTATGGTAAGTATGGTATACTTGTTCACCGCATCGCCGGCAGACATTCCCTGGTATATCATACCCATTACAAGACCGCCCACGATATTGATGGCGGTAAGTATAAGACCGGCCGTCGCATCTCCCTTTACATACTTCGTGGCACCGTCCATGGCGCCGAAGAAGGCCGATTCTTCCTGTATCTTCTGTCTTCTCTCTATAGCCTCCTGGTCCGTTATGGCCCCGGATGAAAGGTCGGCGTCAATCGCCATCTGCTTACCGGGCATAGCGTCGAGGGTAAATCTTGCCGTTACCTCCGATACACGCTCGGAACCTTTATTGATAACCACCATCTGCACGATGATAAGCACTATGAACACTATGGCACCTATTACCAGGTTGCCTCCGCCCACGAACTGTCCGAATACCTCTATGACCTTACCGGGATTACCGGTAGAGAGGATCTGTCTTGTGGAGGACACGTTCAGCGACAGCCTGAATATGGTCGTAAACAGGAGCAATGTGGGAAAGCCCGACATCGACAGCGTCTCCTTCGCGAAAAGACAGTTGAATATGATTATCATAGAGAGTGATATATTGAACAGGACAAATACATCGAGCAGAGCCGGGGGCATGGGAATGATAAAGAATATGATGGCAGTCAGAAGAAAGACCGCAAGCATTATATCATTTTTCTTCATCTTCTACCCCTCCTCGTTTAAGATTCTTCAGCTTACTTTATTCTGAAGCCTGTAAACATACGCAAGCACCTCTGCAACTGCCTGATAAAGCTCGGGAGGTATCTCGTCTCCCACCTCGACATTTGCATAAAGCATCCTTGCCAGGGGCTTGTCCTCTACTATCTCGACGTCATGTTCCTTGGCGATATCCCTTATCTTAAACGCCAGATAGTCCGCGCCCTTTGCCGTGACAACAGGCGCATCGCTTGTATCTCTGTCATATTGAAGTGCTACCGCAAAATGTGTAGGATTCGTAATTACGACATCCGCCTCGGGCACAGCCTGCATCATACGTCGCTGCGCTGCCTGACGCATACGCTGTCTCTGCTGTCCCTTTATCTGCGGATCTCCTTCCTGGTTCTTATACTCATCCTTGACTTCCTGCTTGGACATCTTTAAGTCCTTTTTGTGCTTCCATCTCTGGAATATCAGATCGGCCAAAGCAAGAACCACATAGGCCGCGGAAACCTTAAAACCTATCTCCGTCTCAAGAGCGAAAAGTATCCCAAGACAGTCCTTTATATTCAGATCGTATACCGATATAAATATACCGGCATTGTCTATGATAACACTGTATGCCACATAGCCGAAAACCACAGTCTTGACTATGGACAGCACCAGGTTAAAAAGCGCTTCCTTGGAAAAAAGCCTCTTTATACCGTTCAGCGGGTTCATCTTCGAGAACTTCGGCTTGAGCGGTTTGGCGGTCACCTTCCACTTTATCTGTACCTTCTGTGACATGAAGCACACCACAAAAGCCGCTATCAGATAAGGCGCCACGGTAACAAAGAGGTAAAGTATGGCCTTGAGCAGCATCTGCCATACAAGGAAATCATCAAAATCACCGTTTACAAGTCCCGAGAAATCCTTATAGAAATTCCCGAACACTCCGACAAGCCTTGAGCCCGTCATGCCTATGAATATCCTCAGGCAGAGAAACAGGGCGAAGAGCTCGCATGCACTGGTCAGCTCACGGCTTTTGGCAACCTGGCCTTCGTTTCTCGAGTCCTCTATCTTCTTGGCGGTAGGCTCCTCGGTCTTCTCTCCGCCTTCGTCATTGGCGAAGAACTGAAGATCAAGTCTCAATATAAGGTGCATTTCTTCTCCGTAAGCCTTCAGGTTACATACCCCCTATAAATCCATAGAACATATCCATCGCTCTCTCAATAAGATAATTCGCTATATTGGGTATGAACATAACACACATGGATAAGACGAAGAGTCCCGCAAAGACCTTAAGCTGCATGCCCACGGCAAACATATTCATCTGCGGAGAGCTCTTGGCAAGGATGCCGAGAACACTGTTCAGTATGATGGTTGACAGAAATACCGGCATCGCTATGCGGAAGCCTATGGAAAAAAACTGTACCACATAACTCATAAAGTTAGTATAAAGCACCGATACATTTGGCACTA
>ONVB01000061.1 GCA_900321145.1 uncultured Eubacteriales bacterium
AGATGCTGTCCTGACCATGAAGGATACCAAGGTTACCACGATAAATGTAAGAAAGGTAACCGCAGGAACTGATAATCTGCTTGCAGGTGCGGTTCTCGCGATAAAGAGTGCCGATGGTAAGCAGATAGTTGACAGCGGATTTGTTACCAACAGGAGTGCAGCCAAGGAGTTCATGTCCTCAAGCTTCGAGAAGGAGATTGATTATGTTCTCTATGAGGTAAGCGCACCTTCGGGATATACCTTAACCGATGAAACAGTTACATTTAAGCTTGACGACGAGGGCGTGCTGTGGATAAAGACCGGCACAACTTACAAGAAGTCGGCTGACAATACCATCACTCTTGAGAATGTGGCAAGGATACCTGTAAGCAAGGTAGCCATAGCGGGCGGACCGGAGCTTCCGGGTGCCAAACTCAAGATAGTGGATTCAAATGATGAGATAGTGTCCGGTACGGATGCAAACGGAAAGAACGTGGTATATAGCTGGACATCCGGCAGCAAGCCGTATATGATCGATGTTCGCAACTTCAAGGTCGGAGAAGTATACAGACTTGTGGAGATCACGGCACCTAAGGGATATGATGTAGCCGAAGATATAAGCTTCAGGATCGATACATCAGGAAAGATATATGTAGATGCGGACGGAAGCGGTGACTTCAAGCCTGCAACCGGAATTACCATGTTGGATGAAGCATCGGATGTAACCTTCTCCAAGGTTGATGCAACCAATATGGATGAGCTTCCGGGTGCTAAGCTGACGATCACGGACGAGAACGGCAATACCGTAAAGGACAGCTCGGGCAAGGTACTCACATGGACATCGGGTACGGCGCCCAAGGTTGTATCCATATCAAGCTTTGAAGAGGGCAAGATATACAAGATGACAGAAATCACGGCTCCGGATGGTTATGAGGTAGCTGAGAGCATATTCTTCAAGGTCGTAAGAGATGAAAAGGGCAGATATGAGGTTCAGGCCGGTAAATCTGCCGATACACTCGAGAAGGTAACAGGCAAGACTGTCATCATGGAGGATAAGCCTACAGAGTACAAGGTAACCATCAGCAAGGTTGATATCACAACCGACGAGGAGGTAGCCGGAGCCCATATTCAGATACTTGAGAACGGCAAGGTTATTACAGAATGGGATTCAACCACCAAGGCAAAGGAGATCAAGAACCTTAAGCCGGGCGTTACCTACACCTTGAGAGAGACTGTAGCACCTGAAGGCTACACGATCACAACAGACACTACATTTACTTTAAAGAAGGACGGAAGCTTAGATACATCCAAGACCACAGCTTCCTACAAGTCATCTGCAAAGGGCAAAGTTAAGCTCTTAGTGAAGGACTCCATAACAAGCATGCACTTCACAAAGTACGGTTATGTGAGGGAGCTCTGTGCTGAGAACGGAAGCGAGACCAAGCCTCTCAAGGGTGCAAAGTTTGCAGCTTATGAGGTAAAGGAGGACGGAAGCTTAGGCAAGGCAGTGGCAATGGCCACCTCAAAGGCTTCGGGTGAGGTAGTATTTGACGGTATACCGAAGGGCAGATATGCCATAAAGGAGATAAGTGCTCCGGAAGGCTATAAGCTTTTAACGGAAGTATACTATGCAGATGTTACTGATAAGGCGTTCGACGGAATCAAGGACGCAGACGGAAATAAGATAGCCTCAAATTCAGTTATAAATGACTTTGAGAGAGGCGACATCGAGTTTACCAAGGTAAGCGAGATGAACAAGGAAAAGAAGCTTGCTGACTCGACCTATGAGCTTATCAGGGAAGAGGATGACGGTACTGAGAGAGTAATAGCCACTGCCGTATCTGACAAAGACGGTGTGGTAAGGTTCAAGGGCGTTAAGGCCAATACTAAGTACAAAGTCAGGGAAGTTGATTCTCCCGAAGGCTTCTATATATCAAAGAAGCCTATAGAGGTCACGATAAGTGTGGATGAGAACGGTGTCAAGAACATGGAACTCGTCAACGACGGTGACGGCACTATGGAGATAGACAAGAACGGAAATATCACCTGGCTTGAGCCATCGGTAGTTGTTAGCTTCTTAAAGACTGACGAGGAGGGTAATCCTCTTGCGGGAGCAACCCTTGCGGTATACAACTCCAGGGGCGAGATCATGAAGGATGCTTACGGCAACGAGATGCTCTGGAAGTCAACGGAGTCACCGAGTATAGTAGCTGACATCTTCAATGACGGAGAGACCTATACCTTAGCTGAGATAGAAGCACCTGAAGGCTATGAGCTTGCCGAGCCTGTAAGCTTTGAGATACCTGCAGATTCTGTAGGTCCTCAGGAAAACAGGATAGTTTCGGTAACTATGAAGGATAAGAAGAAGCCTAAGGATGAGGAGAAGGAAGAAAAGCCTGAAGAGCCGGAAACTCCTAAGCAGCCTGACAAGGAAGACAAGAATGAACCAAAGAAGCCGGAGGTGACACCTGCCAAGAAGGAGCCTGTAACCGAGGCACCCAAGACGGGAGATAACTCACCTGTTAAGGCAGTAACTACAACAATGCTTGGTTCTCTTATCGGAATCGCAGCCTTAGCGCTTACAGACAGAAAACGAAAGAAGAAAGAAAGATAAAAAGCAATAAAAATATGAGATGCGGCTTAGCCGCATCTCATATTTTTTATTGCTGTATAAATTATATTTCTTTTATCTCCTTGTGCCACTCCTGAAGTGAGTGTATCTCACCTGTATGTCTCTTTCTCATATGGTCGATACCCTCTGCGGCAGCCTTTGCGGCAGCGATAGTGGTGATATAAGGAATCTTATTCTTTATGGCAGCCTTTCTTAAGTAGCTGTCATCATTTGCGCTGTCCTTGCCGATAGGAGTATTTATAATAAGCTGTATCTCGCCGTTTGAGATATGGTCGAGTATATTCGGTCTGCCCTCGTAGAGCTTCTTGACCTTTTCGGCAGGTATTCCGGCTTCATTGATAAGATCGCAGGTGGTTCCTGTTGCCATGATCTTGAAGCCGTTGTCGTAGAGAATCTTTGCAACCTCGGCAACCTCAGGCTTGTCCTGTCTGTTAACGGAGATAAGTACTGTACCTTCAAGAGGAATAGTGGACTTGGTAGCCTCTGCAGCCTTGTAGTAAGCACCGCCGGCTGAACGTGAGAGTCCCAATACCTCTCCGGTGGATCTCATCTCAGGTCCGAGGATAGGATCTACCTCAGGGAACATATTGAACGGGAATACTGCTTCCTTTACACCGTAGTACGGGATGGAGCGCTCCTTTAAGTTCGGAACCGGTGAAGGCTTTCCTGTAAGCTCTCCGGTTATAACCTCTATAGCTATAGGTACCATACGGATACCGCATACCTTTGAAACAAGCGGTACTGTTCTTGATGCTCTCGGGTTAGCCTCTAAGACGAATACCTTTCCGTCCTCGATAGCATACTGCATATTCATGAGTCCGACTACATGCATCTCCTCTGCAATCCTTCTGGTGTAATCCTTGATGGTTGTCAGGTTCTCCTCGGAGATATGCTTTGAAGGAAGGATACATGCTGAGTCACCGGAGTGAATACCCGCAAGCTCGATATGCTCCATAACAGCAGGTACATATGCATGTGTTCCGTCCGCGATAGCGTCTGCCTCGCACTCGGTAGCGTGATGGAGGAAACGGTCTATAAGTATCGGTCTGTCAGGTGTAACACCAACTGCAGCGTTCATATATTCGGCCATCTGCGCATCGTCATATACGACCTCCATACCGCGTCCGCCGAGCACATAGGAAGGACGAACCATAACGGGATAACCTATCTCGTTTGCAATCTTCTGTGCCTCTTCAACGGTAGTGGCCATGCCTGACTCCGGCATAGGTATGCCGAGCTTGTCCATCATGGCTCTGAACTGGTCTCTGTCCTCAGCGAGGTCGATGACTGCCGGGCTTGTGCCGAGTATCTTAACTCCGTTTGCCTCAAGCTCGGACGCTAAGTTAAGAGGTGTCTGACCGCCGAACTGAGCGATAACGCCCACAGGCTTTTCCTTATGATATATGCTCAAAACATCCTCGAGAGTAAGAGGCTCAAAGTAGAGCTTGTCTGATGTGTCATAATCCGTAGACACTGTCTCGGGATTGCAGTTTACGATGATGGTCTCGAAGCCGAGCTTCTTTAAAGACTGAGCGGCATGTACGCAGCAGTAGTCGAATTCTATACCCTGGCCTATACGGTTCGGTCCGCCGCCCAAGATCATGATCTTCTTTGTATCCGGGTTTACGGGATCGTTGTCGGGTGCGTTGTAAGTAGAGTAGTAGTAGGAGCTGTCCTCTGTACCGCTTACGTGTACCTGATCCCAGGTCTCCACTACGCCTATCTCTGTACGTCTGTTTCTGATATCTGCCTCGGGGATCTCTAAGATCTCGCTTAAGTACTTATCAGAGAAGCCGTCAAGCTTAGCCTGCTTTAAGGCTTCGTCCGAAGGAAGTGATCCCTTGTGCTTTACAAGCTCTTCCTCCTCGTCCACAAGCTCCTTCATCTGCTCTAAGAAGTACTTCTTTACATGAGTCAGGTTGTAGAGCTCATCTATGGTCGCACCGTGGCGGATTGCTTCATACATGATGAAGTGTCTCTCGCTTGAAGGTGTGACGAGAAGCTTCATGAGCTCGTCCTTGCTCATATCGTAATAATTCTTTACATGTCCTAAACCGTAGCGCCCCTTCTCGAGTGAGCGGATAGCCTTCTGGAAAGCTTCCTTGTAGTTCTTTCCTATGCTCATTACCTCGCCGACCGCACGCATCTGGGTGCCGAGCTTATCCTCAACGCCCTTGAATTTCTCAAATGCCCAGCGTGCGAACTTGATAACCACATAGTCGCCGTCCGGTACATACTTGTCAAGAGTACCATACTTACCGCATGGAATCTCGGAGAGAGTAAGTCCTGATGCGAGCATAGCGGATACAAGTGCTATCGGGAAGCCTGTTGCCTTTGAGGCAAGGGCCGAAGAACGGGAGGTTCTCGGGTTGATCTCTATAACTACGATCCTGTCCGAAACCGGATCGTGTGCGAACTGAACATTGGTACCGCCTATAACCTCTATAGATTCTACAATCTTATATGCCTGCTCCTGAAGTCTCTTCTGGACATCCTCGGATATCGTGAGCATAGGAGCGGTACAGTAGGAATCACCTGTATGTACGCCCATCGGATCTACATTCTCGATGAAGCATACGGTGATCATCTTGCCTTCCTTGTCTCTTACAACCTCGAGCTCGAGCTCCTCCCAGCCTGTAACGGATTCCTCTACGAGAACCTGTCCTACAAGGCTGGCCTGAAGACCTCTTGCACATACGACAGAAAGCTCATCCTTATTATATACGAGACCGCCGCCGGCACCGCCCATGGTATAAGCGGGGCGGAGTACTACGGGGTAGCCTAATTCGTCTGCAATCTTTAATGCTTCGTCAACCGAGTAAGCAACCTCGCTCTTTGCCATCTCTATACCGAGCTTGTTCATGGCATTCTTGAACTCTATTCTGTCCTCGCCACGCTCTATGGCATCAACCTGAACACCGATGACCTTGACATTGTACTTATCAAGTATGCCTGCCTGGCTGAGCTCGGCGCAGAGGTTTAAGCCGCTCTGACCGCCTAAGTTCGGAAGGAGAGCGTCGGGGCGTTCCTTCTTTATTATCTCCTCGAGACGGTGTACGTTGAGCGGCTCGATGTAAGTCACATCCGCCATCTCGGGATCCGTCATGATTGTTGCGGGATTGGAATTCACGAGCACAATCTCATAGCCAAGCTTCTTTAAAGCCTTGCAGGCCTGAGTGCCGGAATAGTCGAATTCGCAAGCCTGTCCTATGATTATAGGACCTGAACCGATTATTAAAACCTTTTTGATGTCTGTTCTTGCAGCCATAATTTGCCTCCCTGTATGATATTTTTACACAACTGTCGAGAGTATATCACAAATCAAATCTCATTACAATCATAAATCTTGAATGGATTTATATAAGGTATAAGATGGGTTGTTTTACATTGATCGAATTTTTTTGTTGCTGTTTATGGTGTTTTTTGCATGGTTTTGTTATAATACAAAAGATTGAAAAAATCTAAAAATGCATCTGTGACAGTTTAATGATAAGGTGAAGGATGTGGATGAACTTATAGCTGAGGCCGAAACATAAAGGAGATAATAATGAAGATAGTAGAGCTTACAGATGATAATGTAGAAGATTACGACGGAATCATAGATGAAGAGCTTCTGGCCGATATAGGCAGGGAGTATCACAAGGGAATTATAGCCAAAGAAAAAGATTCTGATGATATAAAAGCAGGCATTTTTTGGGAGTTAAAAAATGCCGAGCTTGAGGATACGGATACCGTATCCGAGATCATTGCCTTATTGAAAGGATCTGTCGATGTATCCGGTGATCTGATGAAGGTCTACAACGAGGATATCGTTCGCGACAGTGCCGAGCTTTCTTATTTTGAGTTCCCGGAGCTCGATGAAGAACGCCGCAGCGTGTTTGATAAAGAAAAGTACAAGATCGCAAAAGTCGAAAGTAGAGATATAATTATATCTGTGGGCGAGCTTGCAAAGCTTCCGTATGCAAAAAAGAAGCCCCCGGAATATATCAAATGCATAAAAGAGGTTACAGTAAGACAGTTTAAGGCCGGTGTTATGACCAGTGTCCTGCACGGAAGGTACGGCCTGCTCGACGATCTGCCGTTTCTTCCCATGAACTGGTTTGACATGGAGTTGTCCTCCTGTGTTGTCACGGACAATAAGATAAACGGTTTTCTTTTGGTCCGTCGTGAAAGAGATGATCTGTACTGTGTAGAGCTTTTATTCGCTATGCAGCCCGATGCAAATATGAATCTGCTGAATATGATGAGGTATTCCATAAGGGCCGCTATCGAAAATCTGTCGCCGAGTGACAGGATCATCTTAAGAAGGCATTCAAAAGCTACGGAAGCTTTAGTTGCCAAGCTCTTTCCGGAGAAAAAAGGGGATGACGTGATACGCGGCACAAAGGAGTTTGTACTCTAAGCATGATATTAAAAGGGACGGGTGCCTTACGCAGCCTGTCCTTTTTATGTGCACCCTACGCATAAGGTTGTCAGTCACGAATTGTAACCAATTATTTTATTCTCGGATAAAAAAACAGTCGCTTTTTTTTCATTTTTGTCGTATAGTATAAGCTATCTGATATTATAAAATCGAAAGGGAGATAAGATCATGATCAAAGCAGCAATTATGGGATACGGTAACTTGGGAAAAGGCGTGGAGAAGGCGCTTGTAAAGGCAGAGGACATGGAGCTTGTGGGAGTTTTCACCAGAAGAGATCCGGCAGGCGTAAAGGTTGATTCCGGTGCAAAAGCCTTCCATGCGGACGATTTAGAGAATATGAAGGATGATATAGATGTACTTATCATCTGCGGAGGAAGTGCAACCGACCTTCCGGAGATGACACCTAAGTATGCGGCTATGTACAATGTGATAGATTCGTTCGATACTCACGCAAATATACCGGTTCATTTCAAAAATGTGGATGAGGCGGCAAAGAAGGCCGGCAAGATAGGGATCATATCCTGCGGATGGGATCCGGGTATGTTCTCTTTGAACAGACTCTATGCGCACAGTGTCCTTCCGGGAGGAAAGGATTACACCTTCTGGGGCAAGGGAGTAAGCCAGGGCCACTCCGATGCCATCAGAAGAATAGAGGGCGTAGCAGATGCAAGACAGTATACCGTTCCGGTTCCCGAGGCTCTCGAGGCTGTAAGAAAAGGTGAAAATCCCGAGCTTACCACAAGACAGAAGCACACAAGACTCTGCTATGTGGTAGCAAAGGAGGGCGCGGACAAGGACAAGATCACCGAAGAGATAGTGAATATGCCTAACTATTTCGCTGATTATGACACTACCGTAAACTTTATCACGGCAGAGGAGATGGCTGCCAACCACAGCGGACTTCCGCACGGCGGTTCGGTCATATATTCCGGAAGCACCGGAGACGGCACAAATAAGCATGTTATCGAGTACAGCTTAAAGCTTGATTCAAACCCTGAGTTTACCGGTTCTGTTTTAGTCGCTTATGCAAGAGCTGCGGTAAGGATGAACAAGGCCGGCGACAGCGGAGCAAAGACGGTATTTGATGTGGCACCGGCGCTTCTTTCACCGCTTTCCGGCGAGGAGATCAGGGCTCATATGCTGTAAAAGAGGAATAAAATGAACGCGATAATACTCATGATATGCAAGCTTGCCATGGCGCTCCTGAAACTGACCGGAAGAGGAAGCTCTTTTCCCGGTGAGCTTGCATTAAAGCTGAATAAGAATATACTGAAGTACTTCAAGCTTCCCGACAGGATAATAGCAGTTACAGGAAGCTCCGGAAAGGGAAGCTGCTCCTCGGTCATAGCAAGGTGCTTTCGTGACCAGGGCTATAAGGTAGCACACAATTCATCGGGTTCCAACCTCACGGCCGGCATAACGGCACTTCTTATAAGCCGTTCCAAGCTTAGCGGAAAGATCAGGGATGATGTGCTTGTCATGGAGGTGGATGAGCGTTATGCGAAGTTTATCTTCAAGGATGTCAAGCCCGATACGGTTGTTATAACCAACCTTACAAAGGACCAGCCTCCGAGACAGGGACATGTGGACCTTGTGTACCACGAGATCAACAAAGCGCTTAAGGAGGACATGACTCTTATCTTAAACGGCGACGATCCATATACAAGAAAGTTCACCCTGAAGAGAAGCTTCAGGAAGGTTTACTACTTTGGCATAGACAGGACTAAAGATTCCTACACCGAGCCAAGATATGAGAACCTGATCATGTATTTTTGCCCCAAGTGCGGAAAGAGACTTGATTACAACTACAGACATATAGAGATATACGGAGATTACAAGTGTCCGGGCTGTGATTACAGAAGGCCTGAGATAGATTACCTCGTAAAGAATGCGGATTATGATGAAAAGAGCATAGAGATAAACGGCCACGGTATCAAGCTTCCCTACGGCATGCTTTTTGGCGTATATAATACCGCTGCCATCTATGCATGCTGTTCGGTGTGTGGATTAGATGAGGAGAAGACATCACAGACCTTGAGCAGTGAGAAAGCCGATAAGCACATTTACAGCGAGTACAGTCAGGGCGGCAGAAATGTATATGTCCTTAACAATAAGAATGAGAACAGCGCTACATTTAACCAGTCTGTATGGTTCTACAACAGAGGCAGGGGTGAAAAGAGCGTTATAATAGGCTGGAGGGAGATAAGCAGGAGGTACGGCTTCGACGATCTTTCCTGGCTCTACGATATAAGCTTCGAGCTTCTCGACGACGGGCATCTTGACTATGTGGTCGCAAGCGGGACACATGCGGAGGCTGTAAAGAGGCGTATGGAGCTTGCGGGCATCCCCGAATCGAAGATCGTATGTGAGCCGGAGTTGTCTAACGCTGTAGACTTCTTGAAGACCAAGACAAAGTCTGACATATATGCCATACTCAACTTTGACTATGTGGAACCTTTTAACAGCCTGATGGGAGAATGATATGAACATATTACACCTGTACCCGGACAGTATGAGTCTGTACGGAGAGAGCGGCAATGTCAAGGCTATGACCGAGGCGGCAGGAAAGGCCGGAAAGACTGTTGAGATATACAGAGCCGATTTGGATTCCGAGATAAGCTTCGGAGGCATAGACCTGGTATATATAGGGCAGGGTACCGAGGAAAACGAGCTCAGGGCGCTTGCTCATATAAGAAAGTTCAAGGACGAACTGGTAAGCTATATAGAAGGCGGCGGAAAGCTGCTTGCGACGGGAAATGCGTGGGAGATATTCGGCCGCAGCATCACGTACCGCGATAAGGAGTACGAAGGCCTGAGGATATTCGATTATACTACGGTTGTCGGAAAGGAAAGGCTTGTTGATGAGTGTGAGGCTCATGTCTCATCTTTCGACATGGATATAATCGGTTTTTCTAACCATTCGGGCGTCGTTACCGGTGCCAACAACGCGTTTACCGAGTTCACGAAGGGCAGAGGAGAAAGCCACCTGTATAAGGGCTTTATGGGGACTCATATGATAGGCCCTATACTTGCAAGAAACAACTCACTTACCGAGAAGCTTACTGTATAGTAGCTTTTTGACAGATAAAACATCTTACAGATACAACTTCTAAGTGATCGAAACGGAGGTTAAGCATGGCTAAGTGGATAATGGTAGTTGATGATGATGTAGCTAACCTTAAGATGGCGGGGACCATCCTGAGCAAGAATAATATGAGAGTTACGGCGCTTAAATCGGGCAGGGCACTGCTTGATTACATTACCGAGCACGGAACTCCCGACCTTGTGCTGCTTGATATAATGATGCCTGAGATGGACGGCTTTGAGACTCTTGCCAATCTCAGGAAGCTTGAGAAGGATAAGGGGTTAAA
>ONVB01000273.1 GCA_900321145.1 uncultured Eubacteriales bacterium
GGGCAAAGCCGGGCAATTCTTACCTCATCAGTTTGTAAAGATTGATTGAAAAAAAGCTATGGACATAGTATAATACATACTATATTTTTTAAGAAAGGAAGGTAATTAAGTTATGGCTAAATTCAAGTGTAAGATATGTGGGGAGATCTTCGAGGCAGACAGTATAGAGACAGCAGAGTGCCCCTTATGTCATGCAAAGGGTGACAACCTTGAGGAGATAGTTGAGGAGGCAGCACCGGCGGCAAATAAGTATGCAGGTACACAGACAGAGAAGAACCTCCAGGCTGCATTTGCAGGCGAGTCACAGGCAAGAAACAAGTATACATACTTTGCTTCAAAGGCAAAGAAGCAGGGATTCGAACAGATTGCGGCTCTCTTCCTAAAGACAGCCGACAACGAGAAAGAGCATGCAAAGCTCTGGTTCAAGGAGCTTAACGGCATAGGCGATACAGCCGACAACTTAAAGGCTGCAGCAGACGGCGAGAATTACGAGTGGACCGATATGTATGAGGACTTCGCCAAGACTGCCGAGGCTGAGGGATTCCCGGAGCTTGCTGCCAAGTTTAGAGGCGTAGCTGCCATAGAGAAGCATCACGAGGAGCGCTACCGTGCACTTCTTAAGAACGTGGAGATGCAGGAAGTGTTCAAGAAGAGTGAGGTCAAGGTATGGGAGTGCCGCAACTGCGGTCATATAGTAGTAGGTACCGAGGCCCCCGAGGTATGTCCTGTATGTGATCATCCGCAGTCATTCTTCGAGGTAAACGCTGAGAATTACTAATACTTTAAGGGTAATATATATCCGGTATCAAGGCTGATCGACAGGCTTTGGTACCGGATATTATGTTGATGGAAAGATATGAATATAGCGCTTGTTTTGGCCGCGGGACGCGGCGAAAGGATGGGATATGATATCCCCAAACAATTTATAGAGATAAGGGAAAAGCCGGTGCTTATCTACACACTGGAGAGTCTGCAGGCTCATCCGTGCGTGGATGCCATACTCTGCGTATGCCTTAAGGGCTGGGAGAACAGGCTGTCGGGCCTGGCGAAGGCCTATGGCATAGAGAAGCTTAAGTGGATAACCGAGGGCGGTTCTACGAGCCAGGAGTCCATAAGGAACGGAGTTTACTTCCTTGAGGATAAATGTACCGCAGAGGATATGATCATAGTACATGACGGCATAAGGCCGCTGGTGGAACCGGATATACTGACCGATGTGGTCAGGGTGTGCGAGGGGCATGGGAATGCTGTAACCTCACTTCCGTACAATGAGCAGATATTTGTGGTCGACAGCGAGCAGCCGGAAACTACGATAAGCTACATCCCGCGCGAGACATTAAGGAGGGTTTCCACGCCTCAGGCATACAGGTTCGGGCTTATCGATGAGGCCTATCACGAGGCTTATGAGAAGGAAATCGGTATATACGGCTCAGCTTATACGAACACTATGATGGTTGAGTTGGGTCACAGGCTTTTCTTTGCTTCGGGCTCGGACAGGAATATAAAGCTTACAACCCCCGGAGACCTGGAGATATTCGAAGCCATGCTTCCGGAGGAAGAGGATACGGATGATGACAAGCCGAGGTTCAAGTGCCCGTGCTGCGGCATGACCACACTGACCGAACGCCTTGAGTGGGAGATATGCCCTGTGTGCCGCTGGGAGGATGACACGGACGAGAATGCGGTAGGTGGATTGGACATTCCGTCAGGTGCGAACCATGAGCTTACACTGTCGGAAGCAAGGGCTAATTACCGTGAATTCGGGAATATCGAAAAAATATAAATTTTTCGTTGACAAGCAACACCTTAGTCGTTATAATGGCAAGGTATGTTTTTGAAGACGAAAGGGAGGTGTAATCGAAGATGTCAATCTGTCCTAAGAACAAAAGCTCTAAGGCAAGAAGAGATAAGCGCAGAGCTAACTGGAAGATGAGCGTACCGGGACTTGTTAAGTGCAGCAAGTGCGGAGAGCTTATGATGCCGCACAGAGTGTGCAAGGCTTGCGGTTCATATAATAAGAAAGAAGTTATATCTGTAGAGTAATACGATATAGATTATATGAAAAAAAGACGACCGATAAGGTCGTCTTTTTTTGCCGGTGCCTGCGTAATGTGATTTTGTATTCTCGCCTTCCTTCCCCGATTTTCTTGACTATGATATCCTGCTCGGATAAAATAAACTTATATGATACGGACGTAAAATCACGCTTGTTCTGTGTGTGAAAACTGTGACTGTTTTGTATGTATTATGCAAAACCTAAGCAATAGAGCGCAAATGAGCTTATTTAAAAAAGGAGAAAAAGATGGACGAGAATCTTGTACAGGTTAATAAGAATAATCAAAATGCCGAGGCGCAGATACAGGCACCGGTGCAGGAAAATGCGGCAGAGCAGGTACAGGCACCTGTTCAGGTAAACGGAGTAAATCAGGTACAGGTACCGGTGCAGGAAAACGTAGCGGAGCAGGTTCAGGTACAGGAGAACGCAGCCGGGCAGATAGAGGAACAGGAGGTGGTACCGGAGGAGGTACGCCTTGAAGAAGAGAGAAGGGAAGAGGCAAAAAAGAAGCTCGAAGAAAGCTTTAAGAAGGCGAAGGTAAGAAAGCTTGACGTAAGGGCCTTTGAGGCTCAGAGTGAAAAAAGGAACGTCACAAGAGTCGTAAAGAAGAGACTTCTGAAA
>ONVB01000255.1 GCA_900321145.1 uncultured Eubacteriales bacterium
CCGCACTCTGTGGAACATTTCCGATATTTTTCTCGGATCCAAACATTTCATCATACCGTTCCTCCGCCTCATCTATCAGGGCATTTAGTATTTCTTCCTTTCCCTTATAATGCTTATAGAGGGAAGGACCCTTGATGCCGACACGTTCAGCAATCAGATCCACGCCGGTTCCGTCATATCCATTCTCAGCGAACAGAGTTAATGCTTCATCCAATATTCTTTGCTTTGTTGACATGATATCCTCCCATTCTCTGCTAACGAAAGTTAGCTCCATTATAGCTATAAGTCGTTAGCCCGTCAAGTTTTTTGCGCAAAAAAAGACTAAACCGACAAAAGGGAATCCCATATGGATTCCCTTTTTTGATATACTAATATCCGATAAAATTCTTCAGTATCACTTCACCCTCAGGGGTGAGTATGGATTCCGGATGAAACTGCAGGCCATACACGGCATAGTCCTTATGCCTTACTGCCATGACCTCACCGTCGTCGTCGGATACCGCGATCACCTCTAAGCAGTCGGGCATGGTATCCTTCTTTGCCGCGAGAGAATGATACCTTGCAACCTTCACCTTATCTCCGGAAAGACCGTCAAATATCCTGTCCGGCCTGACAGTGCACACAGACTGCTTTCCGTGCATCAGTCTGCTCGCGTAGGTGACGGTCGCGCCGTATACCTCGCAGATAGCCTGATGGCCCAAGCACACTCCAAGGATAGGATACTTTCCTCCGAGCTTCCTTACCACATCCTCGCAGACTCCCGCATCCTCCGGTTTTCCCGGGCCGGGTGAGAGGATGATATGCGAGGGACTGAGCTTGTCTATCTCCTCCACCGACAGTTCATCATTTCTTATAACCCTGATGTCGGGCTCGAGCTTCCCGACAAGCTGATACAGGTTGTAGGAGAAGCTGTCGTAGTTATCTATCAACAGTATCATAATATGCTTCCTTTCATGTATTAAGATTCTTCCTGTCCTCCATCGTACACTACATCAGTCAAGCTTTGTCTCGAGGGCGTTTACCACGGCCTTCGCCTTGTTGATGCTCTCCTGGTATTCCTTTTTCGGATCCGAGTCGGCCACTATACCCGCACCGCTTCTGACAAATACCTTGCCGTTCTTCTTATAGGCGATCCTTATGGCTATACAGGTGTCCATATTTCCCGTAAAATCGATATAACCTATGGCACCGCCGTATATCCCTCTTTTGTTATTCTCAAGCTCATCGATAAGCTGGCAGGCTCTGATCTTCGGTGCGCCGGACAGTGTGCCCGCGGGAAGAACCGCCTCTATGGCATCCAAGGCATCCTTGTCATCGCGAATCTCGCCCCTCACCGTAGAGCCTATATGCATCACGTGCGAGAACCTCAAAACCTCCATATAGTTCTCCACCTCTACTGTCCCGAAGCGACTCACCTTGCCGAGATCGTTGCGTCCGAGGTCCACAAGCATGTTGTGCTCCGCAAGCTCCTTTTCATCCGCAAGAAGCTCTCTTTCAAGCGCTGTGTCCTCTGCCGGACTCTTTCCTCTCGGCCTTGTTCCGGCAAGCGGAAAGGTGTGAAGCACCCCGTCCTCAAGCTTGACCAGGGTCTCCGGCGAGGCACCCGCAACCTCGACGTCTGTTCCCGAGAAGTAGAACATATACGGCGAAGGATTGATGGTCCGAAGCACCCTGTAGGTATCAAAGAGACTTCCCGCAAATGGCGCCGAAAGCCTGTTTGAAAGAACTATCTGAAATATATCTCCCTCGAAAATGTGTCTCTTGGCCTTCTCAACCATCTCGCAATAGCTCTCTTCATCGAAGAGCGGCTTGAATTCCCCGAGTATCCTTCCACCATGATCCTCTGCCTTTTTTCCGCTCTCTATAAGACTTTTAAGTTCATCGAGTTCACCCGTAACCTTTGCATAGTCACTGTCTATATCATCAATATGCACATTTGCGATAAGGACGATCTTCTGCCTTACGTTATCAAATGCAATCACCTTGTCAAAGAGCATTAAGTCGACATCCTTGAACTCATTTTCGTCATACACGGCACTCTTTAACACAGGCTCACTGTACTTGATGTAATCATACGAAAAGTAGCCCACCAGACCGCCGGTAAAGGGCGGCATAAATTCAAAGCGAGGGCTCTTGTACTCTGCGAGTACCTGTCTTAAGTACTCCGACGGGCTTTCGGTCTTAAACTCCTTTACCGTCCTGCCTTTGCCGTCGTCGGTCCTCTCATTGACCTGCATCCTGCCGTCGATGCAGTTTATCTCAAGCTTCGGTTCAAAGCCCAAAAATGTATATCTGCCCCAGGTCTCCTGGGCCTGAGCCGACTCCAGCATATATACATGCTTTGAGACACCTTTAAGTACGCGCAGCGTCTCGATCGGAGTCGTAAAGTCCGACAGTATCTCACCGCATACCGGAACTACCCTGTATCCGGCAAGAGACATATTCTTTAATTCGTCAAGTGACGGTTTTATATCCATGATTTTCTCCTATGTGTTATGATTCTTCGTAGTTTTTAAGATTCTTCGTCGCTGACGCTCCTCAGAATGACACCGATTAATACTCTTCTCATACGGCTTCCCTTACCGCGTCCTTCATGCTCTTTACATATTCGCCCACATAAGCGGGAGCTTCCTTTCCGTGCTTTTCGAGCAGCCTTACTATAGCCGAGCCTACTATAGCGCCGTCAGAGACGGATGCCATCTTCCTTGCCTGCTCGGGAGTCGATATACCGAAGCCGACAGCGCAGGGTACATCCGTATTCTTCCTTATCACCTCGACTATAGAGTTGATATCCGTTGTTATCTCACTTCTTACTCCCGTCACTCCGAGGCTTGAAACCACATATATAAATCCCTTTGCCTCCCGGGCGATCATGGCTATACGCTCGCCCGAGGTGGGAGCTATAAGCGAGATAAGCTCGACTCCGTACCTGTCACAATCCTCCGAGAACTCCCCCTTTTCCTCAAAGGGAAGATCCGGCAGGATCAGCCCGTCCACACCGGTCTCGCTGCACTTCTTCATGAATGCATCGCTTCCGTAGGAGAATACCACATTGCAGTAGGTCATAAATACAAAAGGAACATCTATATCCTCACGAAGCTTAACTACCAGGTCGAAAACCTTATCGGTCGTTATGCCGTTTTTTAATGCTCTCTCGTTTCCGCCCTGGATCACAGGACCCTCAGCGGTAGGATCGGAAAAAGGTATACCGAGTTCTATTAAGTCGGCGCCGTTTTTTACCGCCTCACGTACGACCTTTTCCGTGGTCTCGACATCCGGATCCCCCACCGTGATAAACGGAATAAATGCTTTGCCCTTCTCAAATGCTTTGGCTATCCTACTCATGTATATCCTCCCCTCTGTATCTCGCGATCGCGGCGCAGTCCTTGTCTCCGCGTCCTGAGATCGTGATGACTATGATCTTATCCTTATCCATATCACCGGCTATCTTTAACGCATGAGCAACCGCATGGGCCGACTCTATAGCCGGGATTATCCCTTCCGTCTTAGCTAAGTACTCAAAAGCACAAACCGCTTCCTCATCCGTGACAGCCACATACTCCGCTCTTCCTATGTCGTGCAGATAAGCATGCTCCGGTCCTATACCCGGATAGTCAAGTCCTGCGGAAATGGAATAAACAGGTGCTATCTGTCCGTACTCGTTCTGGCAGAAGTAGGACTTCATCCCATGAAATATACCGAGCTTTCCGGTGGAAATGGTCGCCGCGGTCTCATAGGTATCGATTCCCCTTCCTGCTGCCTCACAGCCTATAAGCCTTACATCCTTGTCTTCGATAAAATGATAGAAGCTTCCTATGGCGTTCGAGCCTCCGCCCACACAGGCTATAACCGCATCCGGAAGTCGTCCCTCCTTCTCGAGCATCTGCTCCTTGATCTCCGCAGAGATAACTGCCTGAAAATCCCTCACGATAGTCGGGAAGGGATGTGGTCCCATCACGGAGCCTAAGCAGTAATGCGTATCGCTTATGCGTGAGGTCCACTCTCTCATGGCCTCCGATACAGCATCCTTAAGGGTTGCCGTTCCGCTCTTTACGGCTACGACCTCGGCACCGAGAAGTCTCATACGGTAGACATTCAATGCCTGCCTCTTTGTATCCTCCTCACCCATGAATACTACACACTCCATGCCCATTAGAGCTGCTGCCGTTGCTGTAGCAACTCCGTGCTGGCCTGCGCCTGTTTCCGCTATTAGCCTTGTCTTGCCCATCTTCTTTGCAAGCAGCGCCTGTCCGAGCACGTTGTTTATCTTGTGCGCACCGGTGTGGTTCAAGTCCTCTCTCTTCAAGTATATCTTTGCTCCGCCGAGATCCTTCGTCATCTTCTCGGCATAGTAAAGTCTTGACGGCCTGCCCGCATATTCATTGAAAAGCGTCGCAAGCTCCTTCTTAAACTCCGGATCGTCCTTATATCTGTTATAAGCTTCCTCAAGCTCGATAACGGCATTCATCAGTGTCTCGGGTATATACTGCCCTCCGTGTATGCCAAATCTTCCTTGCTGCTCACTCATTTCCTCTACCTCCGTTTATTAAGATCCTTCCTGTTACTACCTTGCTTTTAACTCATCAAGCTTTGCTTTCTTGTCCCCGGCTCGCATCAGAGTTTCTCCTACCAAAACCGCGTTGGCACCGGCCGCTCTCACGCGCCCCACATCCTCTGCCGTTTTGACGCCGCTCTCCGATACGAAAAGTATGCCCTCGGGTATCAGCCTGCGCAGTCTGACGCTGTTTTCCGTATCCACCTTAAAATCCTTTAAGTTGCGGTTGTTGACGCCTATGATCCTTGCACCCGAGCCTACAGCACATTCAACCTCCGCCTCATCGTGTGCCTCTACCAGTGCGGAAAGCCCGAGTTCTCTGCATATGCCGAGATACTCCTTTATCTGCTCTTC
Organism: uncultured Eubacteriales bacterium; assembly: GCA_900321145.1. Classification (GTDB taxonomy): domain Bacteria; phylum Bacillota; class Clostridia; order Lachnospirales; family Lachnospiraceae; genus Coprococcus_C. The sequence continues at coordinate 4,910 of ONVB01000255.1, forward strand.
GCTTAAGATGGCACATATCAGCAAAACTGCCGATGCCCCCAAGCACTTTGCCTCATATATCATGTACTCGTCTACGGTAAAATCCTTTCGCAGTACCGGGATCCTGACCTCATTTGCAATCTCCTTCAGGTAAGCGTCCTGTCCGAGGAACCATTTCGGTTCGGTAAGCACGGAAAGCGCATCCGCACCCGCCGCCTCATACTCCCTTGCTATCTCAAGATATGGGAAATGCTCCGCTATGATTCCCTTCGACGGTGATGCCTTCTTGCACTCGCAGATAAATGCCACATCATCTTTTTTTAACGCATGCTCAAAGGAAAGATCACCCACGGGTAAGTCATATGCCCTCTTTTTCATATCACCGGCCGATACTTTAAGCTTTTCAGCCGCTATACGCTCTTTTGTATAGTCTGCTATCTGGTCTAATATTGTCATGATATACCTTTCTAAGATTCTGAGGGCGAAGCCCGAAGAATCTTTTTTTACTTACGCATTACTAACTTCTATCATCTTCGTGAGAGTATCAAGCGCCTTGCCACTGTCCAAAATAGCTGCTGCCTTCTCGATACCGTCCTTCATATCCTCAGCCTTGCCGCCTATGTAGAGAGCAGCTCCGGCGTTCATAAGTACCGCATTTCTCTTATGTCCCTTCTCACCGCCAAGGATATCCTTTGTTATCTCTGCGTTTTCCGCCGGTGTACCGCCCTTTAAGTCATCCTTGCTGCAGCGCTCGAAGCCAAACTGCTCCGGAGTGATCACCGAGCTCTTGAACCAGCCGTTGTTTATCTCGCATATCTTCGTCGGAGCCGAAAGGGATATCTCATCGAGCTTATCCATACCGTATACGACCATTCCGCGCTTTACTCCAAGGTTTACAAGCACCTGTGCGAGCGGCTCGACAAGATAATCATCATATACACCGAGGAGCTGCATGGAGGGTGATGCCGGGTTCGTAAGAGGCCCGAGTATATTAAAGACTGTACGGAAGCCGAGCTCTCTTCTTATGGCACCGACATATTTCATGGAGCTGTGATACTTCTGTGCAAAGAAGAAGCACATACCCGCCTTTTCAAGCATCTCTATACATTTTTCGGGATCCTGCTCTATATTTACACCGAGCGCCTCTAAGCAGTCCGCTGTTCCGCAGAGTGAGGATGCCGCGCGGTTTCCGTGCTTGGCAACCTTGATACCCGCCGTTGCCGCGATGATTGCCGTCGTAGTTGAGATATTGAAGCTTCCTGCGTTGTCACCG
>ONVB01000224.1 GCA_900321145.1 uncultured Eubacteriales bacterium
ATATTGCTCTGCTGCCATTCTTGCTGATGACGCTATCGCAGTGCTTGAAGATGTGGAAGTAGGTGAGTACTATGACTACGAGTAATCCCTTCGGTGGTTTCGAGGAGCTTTACGGTCTTCCGAGTGCGGAGGCTCTGTCGGCTCTTGCCAACGCTTACGAAGGTGATGACTTTTCAGGAGCGACGGCACCTGCATCCGCAAGTGTGCCCGATTATGCTTCATCATCCGAGGCAACTGTAGTACCTGCTTATCCGGCACCCGATCCGGAATCGATACCTGATACAGGTTCAGTATTTACAGCAGTACCGTCTGATGATTATTCGGTTCCGGCCGTAACTGTTCCCGAGCGTGAGTACTCAGCACCTTTTGTAACAGCTCCTTCAGCGGATTACAAGGCTTACTCACAGGCTGCAGGCGGACAGTTCGATTGGGAGCATCCCATCGCATATGCAGCAGCCGAGCCGGTAAGCTACTCGCCGAGAGTACAGTCGCAGGAGCAGGCCAAGGAAGAGGACAGAAGCATAGATGTTCCGACATCACTTCAAGGTGATGCGGCAGCTAAAGAAGATGATACCGTAAAGCCCGGAAACTCACGAAATGATAGTATCAGAATAGGCAGCAAGACGCTTCAGCAGATAAGAGATGATTTCCCAATCTTAAAAGAAAGAATAAACGGTAATCCTCTCGTATGGCTTGACAACGGTGCAACCACACAGCGTCCCAAGGCTGTTATAGACAGAATATCTTATTATTACGAACATGAGAATTCAAATGTACACAGAGGAGCTCACACACTCGCTGCAAGGTCTACGGATGCTTACGAGGGTGCAAGAGATATAGTAAGAGACTTTATCGGTGCACCGAGCTCAGAGGAGATAGTATTCGTAAGAGGCACCACAGAGGCCATAAACCTTGTGGCTAACGCTTATGTAAAGCCTCAGCTTGAGCCGGGTGACGAGATAATCGTATCCATCTTAGAGCACCATGCGAACATAGTTCCGTGGCAGCTTATCGCTCAGAAGACAGGCGCTGTGTTAAAGGTGATCCCCTGCGATGAGACAGGCCAGCTTATCTTGAGCGAGTACGAAAAGCTCTTTACCAAGAGAACAAAGTTTGTTGCTGTTACACATGTGTCTAACGTATTAGGCACCGTAACTCCTATAGAGGAGCTTATTGCGATAGCACACAGGCACGGAGTAAGGATACTTATCGACGGAGCGCAGTCTGTTGCACATATCCCGGTAAATGTATCGGCTCTCGATGCTGACTTCTTCGTCTTCTCGGGACACAAGATATTTGCACCTACCGGTATAGGCGTGGTATATGGCAAGAAGGAGCTTCTTGAAGCTGCAGAGCCATATCACGGTGGCGGAAACATGATAGCCGACGTTACATTTGAAAGAACCATATACAACGGTATTCCGAACAAGTTTGAAGCGGGTACCGGAAGCATAGCGGATGCGGTGGGACTCGGTGCTGCATTGAATTACCTTACCGAGATCGGCATGCCCTGTGTGTACAGATGGGAGCATGAGCTTCTTCAGTATGCCATGAGTGAGATGAAGAAGATACCCGGACTTACGCTGATAGGTACAGCCTTAAATAAGGCTTCGGTTCTTTCCTTCAAGCTTGACGGATACTCGGACGACGAAGTCGGAAAGAGACTCGACAGCTACGGAATAGCCGTTCGCACAGGACATCACTGTGCACAGCCTGTGTTAAGACACTTTGGTTATGAGGGTTCGGTAAGACCGACACTTGCGCTTTACAATTCACCTGAAGATATAGATGCTCTTGTTAAGGTTTTAAGAACCTTTGCATAGGGAGGATACTTAACACTTAATGGAAGATATTATCAAAGAAGAAGAGATAGACGGAATAGTCGGGACGATTCTTGCGGATTATAAAGGCGAAAAGAATATAGACAATACGGATATATTCAGCAAGCCCGACAAGAAAGAGGTAAGGGACATTATTCACAATCTGTTCAGGATAGTGTTCCCCGGCTATTACAAGGATAAGAATTATAAGATTTATAATCTTAAGAACAGTCTTGCGGTAACCATCGAGGATATCTTTTATCACCTGAACAAGCAGGTTATGCTTGCGCTTGATTTCTGCATGTTCAGGGGCGTGATGACGGAGGATGAGAGAAAAGCTGAGAGCTACCGCATATGCCGGGAATTCTTCAACAAGCTTCCTTTTGTCAGAGAGTGTGTAGAGACTGATCTTCTTGCAGCCTTCGACGGTGACCCCGCCGCGGGCTGCTTAGAGGAGATAATCCTTGCATATCCGGGACTTTACGCGGGAACGGTTTACCGCATAGCACATGAGCTGTATCTGCTTAATGTACCGGTACTCCCGAGACTTATGACGGAGTATGCGCATTCTCAGACCGGCATAGACATTCACCCGGGTGCGTCTATAGATAAGTATTTCTTCATAGACCACGGTACGGGCATAGTGATTGGCGAAACAGCAGTCATAGGACAGAATGTCAAGATATACCAGGGTGTAACCTTGGGAGCTTTATCCACGAGAGGCGGACAGAAGCTTTCGGGAAAGAAGCGTCACCCGACCATCAAGGACAATGTGACCATCTATGCCGGAGCATCGATCTTAGGCGGAGATACCGTGATCGGAGAGAATTCCGTGATCGGAGGCAATACATTTATCACAAGCTCCATACCGGCAGACACAAGAGTAAGTATCAAGAATCCCGAGATGGAGATAAAAACAAATGATAACAGACGAAAGCATGAAGAACTCAGGCAAAGCGATGAGTGGTATTACATGATTTAGCTTGCGTCTCACAAAACTTACTGATAAAAGAAACTTAGGAGGAAAGACATGAAGATTACCGTAGCAGGTGAGAATAAGCAGTTTGATGACGGACTTACCGTGGCAAAGCTTATAGAGCTTGAGCAGGTGGAGACACCGGAGTATGTCACGGTTTCGGTCAATGAGGAGTTTATAGGCTCCGATACCTTTGACTCTCATGTATTAAAAGAGGGTGACGAGGTTGAGTTCCTCTACTTTATGGGAGGTGGAAGGTAGTGGCCTTTACTAACGAACAGCTTGAGAGATACTCAAGACACATTATTCTGAAGGAAATAGGTGCCAAGGGTCAGAAAAAGCTCTTAAATGCAAAGGTGCTGATCATAGGCGCAGGCGGACTCGGTGCACCTGCTGCGCTCTATCTTGCGGCAGCCGGTGTCGGAACAATAGGTATAGTCGACGCCGATGTTGTCGACCTTTCAAATCTCCAGAGACAGGTTATTCACAGCACTGACGATATAGGCAAGAAGAAGGTGGAGTCGGCCGCGGAGACCATGCGTGCGATCAACCCGGATGTCACTGTCAATACTTATTATGATTTTGTAAGCAGTGCAAATATCCTTGACCTGATCAAGGATTATGATTTTATCCTTGACGGTACGGATAATTTCCCGGCAAAGTTTCTTATAAACGATGCCTGTGTTATGGCTAAGAAGCCTCTTTCACACGCAGGTATTATCCGATTCAAGGGACAGCTGACTACGATTCTTCCGGGTGAAGGACCGTGTTACAGATGTATATTCAAGAACCCTCCGCCAAAGGACGCTGTTCCCACCTGTAAGCAGGCCGGGGTTATAGGCGCCATGGGTGGTGTTATAGGTTCTCTTCAGGCAATGGAGGCAGTCAAGTATATCACGGGTGTTGGAGAGCTCTTAAGCGGTTACCTTCTTACCTATGATGCATTAAAGATGGAATTTCATAAGATAAAGCTGCCACCGCGCGGGAAGGGATGTGCTGTATGCTCAGATACTCCTACGATCACTAAGCTTATCGACTATGAGCAGGCAGCGTGTGATTTCCATCCGCAGAAGTCATGAGATGACCGGTTAGGAGACAGGATATGAAGATCACGATCAAAAAAAACGATTATGACAGGATGCTTGAGCATGCTCTGAACGAGAGACCCGACGAGGCCTGCGGGCTTATAGCGGGTACGGACAGAGAGGATGGCGTAAGAGAGATAAAGAAGGTATATCTTCTGACGAATATCGATCATACCAACGAGCACTTCTCCATAGATCCCAAGGAACAGCTTGCATCGATAAAGGACATGCGAGCAAACGGACTTCCACCTCTCGGTAACTGGCACTCACATCCGGAGTCTCCCTCGAGACCTTCGGAGGAGGACAAGCGCCTTGCCAATGACAGCAAGGCAAGCTATCTTATACTTTCACTTGAGGATGAAAGCAATCCGGTATTGAATGCCTTTCACGTAGAGGGTGAGCAGGGATCAAGGACTGTCAGAAAAGAAGAATTAACGATATTGCCGGAAGTATAGTGCAAATAAGCGGGAGGAAAATCATCAGATGATTCCTCCCGCTTGATCGTTTTACGGTATATCGTGAAAAACAGGCTTTCTTTTGTCAAAGGTTGCATAAGCCTTAAATCCGCACTCGAGCAGCAGCTCGCGTGCCTTATCAAATCCGTAGCCGACATATTTTGCAAAGTGAGCGTCCGAGCCGACGGTTATGATCTCACCTCCGAGACTCTTGTAGAGCTTGAGGATTTCCTTATGCGGATGAGGGTAGGAGAGGTTCTTGTATAAAGAACCGGTGTTGATCTCTATGCCTTTTCCTGCACTGATTATGATCCTTAAGAGCTCTTCGAATACTTCAAAATAATCTTTTAATTCAAAGACATAATCCTTGTAGTCGCCGTATCTGACTATGTAATCAAGATGTCCGTATACATCAAAGTCCGTAAAGCCCTTTACGGTCTCAAGTATGCATTCGAAATATCTGCCATAAGCTTCTACCGGAGTTTTGCCCTCATAATACTCGGGGTAGTAAGGGTCGAAGTCGTCTACTATATGTGTGCTGCAGATCAGAAAGTCAAGATCGCTATGGCTTGAAGCATATTCATGGGCCTTGTCTGTCGTGGAGGGCATAACTCCGAGCTCGACACCCTTCTTTAAGGTAAAGCCATCGGGGAGACTGCCCTTGATTTTGTCAATTTCACGACTGTATGCATCGTAATCAAGCTGGAAGGTCATAACTCCCTCTTCGTAGGAGTACTTCATCGGAAAGTCTATGTCATGATGGTCGGTTAAACAGATTTCGTTTATCCCGTTAGACAAGGCTGTTTCGATAATGTTCTTTATAGCCTCATCGCTGTCGGTTGAGTGATGTGTATGAAGATGGTAATCGGGGAATATCATGATCTGTTCTCCTTTATATATCTCTTTATTGATTTAATGTAGTTGCGATGGTTCCGGCCACCAGCTCGGCATAAACCTTTGTTCCTTCAGGGGTAAGATGTACATGATCGCTGTCGTATACAAGGCCGGGCTGCGAACCGCCCATGGCATTCCAGTCGATAAGGGTAACGTTGCTGTTTGCATCGCACAGTGCCTGTATGGTCGCGTTTGAATCTGCGGTCCACGAAAGAGTGGGACCGTATACATTTATCCAGAATATATGCTTGTCCGAACCTATATGGTCTATAAGATCCTGCCCGCTTGATTGGGAGAAGGAGCCGTTGGTTCCGAGTCCTATGATCACGGTATCCGCAAGGGCCCCGCTGTCCTTCAATGCCTTTAGTATATCCCGCCCGCTGTAGAACTGCCTTCCGACCACAGCATCTATATATATCGACGGGATAAGCTTCTTGAGCTCATCTGAGCCGCCGAGCATGATGGAGTCGCCCACGGCCGTTACATCCGCGGAAGCTATCTGAGCTATAAGGTCTTTGTTGTAATTGGGAGTATAGCCTGTATAACCGACTGAGGAGCTTGCGGTTGTTGCTCGCGTCGATATGCGCCTCTCGGTCGTGGCTCTCGTGGTTTTCTCCGTCGTAGCCTCGGTAGTCCACGTGGCAGTAGTGAAATAATGATCATCAAGGTCCTCCAAAGGAGAGCGATACTCTGTCGTGGTCTCGTCCTCCATCATGGATTTAAACGATCCCGCCGGTGCTTTGCCGGTTGTTTTTCTCTCCTCGGTAATAGCCACAAACCCCGTGAATTCCTCGGTGGTGGTATCGCTGCCTCTTTTACCGCAGCCGGCCAATGTAAGGATGATAGTCATTAAAAGATACAGCCTGATCATTTTGTATTTTCTTATCTTCATATTCTCAGCCTTTCGTCAGTAAGGGGTAGTGTCATTCTGAGGACTTTAGCCCGAAGAATCTTTTCGTAATCTGTTTTACACTACATTGCGAGGTTTATAAATTCGGCAATATATTATAGCACATTTTTTTGGATTTTGAACACTGTTATTACATATTGCGATGTGATAAAATGTAACCACTATTATATTTGGAGGAGGTATTCTATGTATCAGATCGGAAATTTATTTGACAACAAGAATGTAGTCTGCACGGCACAGCTCGGGCAGTACAGGGTGCTTGAGCACCAGCAGGACCTGTCGGTGTCTCCGTACAGTGCCGAGACAGCTTACTTTTCATCCAAGATGAATGTAAAAAGGCGTCAGGTTCTGATCGAGCTTAACAACTCTTCGACTAAGATCCAGGCAGGTGCCATGCAGTGGATTCTCGGAAATATTTCCATGCAGACAGGTGTTACGGCAGGTAATTTCCTCGGAAAGATGGTAGCGGCTAAGGTTACCGGCGAGACTACCGCCAAGCCGATTTACAGCGGCCAGGGACATCTCATGCTTGAGCCTACCTACAAGCATATTTTCATGGTTGATGTTGCTCAGTGGGGGTCTATAGTTCTTCAGGACGGACTTTTCCTTGCCTGCGATACAACACTTCAGGAAAAGGTTATCGGAAGAAATAACCTGTCATCCGCGGTTCTCGGCGGAGAAGGCTTATTTAACCTCATGCTTTCCGGACAGGGAATAGCTGTTCTCGAAAGCCCCGTTCCTCAGCAGGAGCTTATTCAGTTTAATCTTCAGAACGATGAGGTGAAGATTGACGGTAATATGGCTATCGCATGGTCGGGTTCTCTTGAATTCACGGTTGAGAAGTCGGCCAAATCACTTATCGGCTCGGCTGTTTCGGGCGAAGGTTTTGTAAATGTATACAGAGGAACGGGATCCATTCTTATGGTTCCTACACCTAATTAGGAGGAGCTTATGGTATCAAACTCAATGGTGAGCTCTGATAATGTGACCGTTAAGAGCCAGTTGGGCGGGATGCAGGTTGTTGAGTATAAGCGGGATATGAGTGTCAATGCATTGATGTCGAAGATGGAATTCTTCTGTTCGCAGATGAATGTCAATCGAAGGCAGCTTGTACTTAATCTTAACGGTAATTCCTATATGATCCAGGCGGGAGCCATGCAGTGGATACAGGGCTCGGTAAAAATGGACACCGGCATTAAACCCGGTAAAATATTAGGCAAGATGATGGGTGCCGCCGTGACGGGCGAGACTATGGCAAAGCCGATCTATTCGGGTATGGGACAGATGATGCTTGAACCTACCTACAGGCATATTCTTCTGACAGACCTCGATGAGTGGAACGGCAACGTGGTTTTAGATGACGGACTGTTCCTTGCCTGTGACGCCGGACTCGAACACAAGATAGTCAAGAGGTCAAATGTTGCTACTGCCGTACTCGGCGGTGAGGGTATATTTAACCTGTCGGTAAACGGAAGAGGAATACTTGCCTTGGAGAGCATAGTTCCGAAGGAAGAAATCCTGGAGATCACTCTTCAGAACGACATGATCAAGATTGACGGAAATATGGCTATGGCGTGGTCGGGGTCACTTGATTTTACGGTGGAAAAATCAGCAAAGTCCCTTATCGGTTCTGCCGTATCCGGCGAAGGCTTTGTCAATGTCTACAGAGGAACGGGGAAGATATGGATGGCTCCGCTGCTTTCGTCCGGTTCGGCCGGAGAGACAAACACAAGCGAGAATGCATCCGAGGGCAATACCGGAAGTGCAGCCGGGAAGGGAGGCACTTTGGAAAGACTTGAAAAGCTCTCCAGCTTCCTTGATAAATTCACATAAATATCAAATACTTCAAAAGAGCAGACTTTCTTGAAAACCAATGAAGCCGGGGCCGGTGGCGATAATTCGTCACCGGCCCCCATACTTGTTTGACGCTTTTTCTTGAGTTGTAGCACCTCTTATGCTATACTTACAATTTAGTGCCGGTGAGACGGTTTAAAGTATGTTTTAAGGAGTTTTAGAATTGTCTGATTATAAGAGTAAGATAAGGAATTTTTGTATAATCGCGCACATTGACCACGGTAAGTCGACTCTTGCCGACAGGATCATAGAGAAGACAGGAACCCTGACTGAACGTGAGATGCAGGATCAGGTGCTTGATAATATGGACCTTGAGCGCGAGAGGGGCATAACCATCAAGGCGCAGTGCGTGCGTATAGTCTACAAGGCGCAGGACGGGGAGGAGTACATATTTAATCTGATCGACACTCCCGGTCATGTGGACTTCAACTACGAGGTTTCGCGAAGCCTGGCGGCCTGCGAGGGTGCGATCCTTGTGGTGGATGCGGCTCAGGGCGTGGAGGCGCAGACGCTTGCGAACGTTTATCTCGCTGTGGATGCGGGGCTTGATGTGATGCCTGTTATAAACAAGATCGACCTTCCTTCGGCCGAACCTGAAAGGGTTATAGCCGAGATAGAGGATGTGATAGGCATCGAGGCGCATGATGCGCCGCGTATCTCCGCAAAGAACGGAATCAACATTGAAGAGGTCTTAGAGCAGATTGTTCAGAAGATTCCGGCTCCTTCGGGTGACGAAGATGCACCGCTGAAAGCGCTGATATTCGACAGTGTATATGACAGCTACAAGGGTGTTATCATATTCTGCCGGCTTTACGACGGTAAGGTCGGCAAGGGTACGAACATCAGGATGATGGCAACCGGAGCAGAGGCTGAGGTTGTATCTGTTGGTACCTTCGGTGCGGGACAGTTTATGCCGTGTGACGAGCTTAAAGCCGGTATGGTTGGCTACATAACAGCCAGCCTTAAGAATGTCAAGGACACAACGGTGGGTGATACGGTAACCGATGCGGACAACCCGTGTGCAGAGGCACTTCCGGGTTACAAGAAGGCAAACCCGATGGTTTACTGCGGTATGTATCCTGCGGACGGTGCAAAGTATCCGGATTTAAGAGACGCATTGGAGAAGCTTCAGCTCAATGACGCATCTCTTTCCTACGAGCCCGAGACCTCGATAGCATTAGGCTTCGGTTTCAGATGCGGCTTTTTAGGGCTGCTTCACCTTGAGATCATACAGGAGAGGCTTGAGAGGGAGTACAATCTTGATCTTGTAACTACGGCTCCGGGTGTTGTGTACCATGTGATAAAGACGGACGGAACCATGATAGAGCTTACCAACCCGTCGAACCTTCCGGATCCTTCGGAGATAGAGTACATGGAAGAGCCTTTTGTCTCGGCTGAGATCATGGTAACAACCGATTATGTCGGACCGATCATGCAGCTTTGCCAGGAGAGGCGAGGTGTGTATATAAGTATGGAATACATAGAGTCCACGAGAGCACTGCTCAAGTATGAGCTTCCGTTAAACGAGATCATATATGACTTTTTTGACGCCTTGAAGTCGAGATCGAGGGGCTACGCTTCATTTGACTATGAAATGAAGGGCTATGTAAGATCAGACCTTGTGAAGCTTGACATCCTTATCAACAAGGAGGAGGTTGACGCACTTTCCTTCATACTTCATAAGGATACGGCCTACGAGCGCGGAAGAAAGATGTGCGAGAAGCTTAAAGGCGAGATTCCAAGGCATCTGTTTGAGATACCCATACAGGCAGCTATCGGTAGCAAGGTTATCGCAAGAGAGACGGTAAAGGCCGTAAGGAAGGATGTCCTGGCCAAGTGCTACGGCGGTGATATCACGAGAAAGAGAAAGCTTCTTGAAAAACAGAAAGAAGGAAAGAAGCGCATGCGTCAGATAGGAAATGTCGAGGTTCCGCAGAAGGCCTTCATGAGCGTGCTCAAATTAGATGAGGAATAAGATATGCCGAAGAATTTAAGCTTATACATTCATATACCGTTTTGTGCGCAGAAGTGCAGATACTGCGATTTCCTTTCATGTGACGGCGAAAGCTACGGTACCATGCTCAGATATGTGGACGCGCTTTGCAAGGAGATCAGGCTTTATGAGCCTATAGCCGACGAGTATAATGTAAGGACCATATTTATAGGCGGCGGCACACCTTCCCTGCTTGACGAGTCGCTTGTGGCAAATATTTTAGCGTTTGTACGTCAGATATTCAAGGTGGAAAGAGGAGCCGAGATCACGATAGAGGCCAATCCCGGAACCCTTGGCAATCAAAAGCTTTACGGTTATTTAAAGGCCGGGATCAACAGACTCTCAATCGGGCTTCAGAGTGCTGATAACGAGATACTGCGAAAGCTCGGAAGGATACATAACTTCGATCAGTTTGTCGCAAGCTACAGCGCGGCAAGACGCGCCGGCTTTAAGAACATAAATATCGACGTTATGTCCGGACTGCCGGGACTGACCATACATAATTATGTCGACACCCTGACCAAGGTTTTAAACTTTGATCCCGAGCATATATCCGCCTACTCGCTTCAGATAGAAGAAAATACTCCGCTTGCCAAAGACGAGGAGCTGCTCAAGGAGCTTCCGACAGATATAGTCGACAGGAGAATGTACGAGATCACAAAACAGCTCCTTGCTTCAAAAGGCTTTGACCGTTATGAGATATCAAATTACGCAAAGCCGGGGTTTGAATGCAAGCATAATATGGTCTACTGGACCGGCGGAGAGTATGTGGGCTTCGGAGTCGGTTCCGCAAGCTATTTCCAGGGCAAGAGGTTCTCGAATATCAGAGGCATACTTGATTACATATCATTGCTTGAAAGGACAGAGGAAGCCACCGATCCGGCTTCAAAGGAAATCCTGTACAATGAAACCATGAAGTCTCTCAGAGAAAACGTCACTCCGGTATATCTTTATTCGAGGATGGAAGAGTTTATGTTTCTCGGACTGCGCATGACATGCGGCGTGAGCAGAGAGGACTTCAAGGAACGCTTCAACAAGGACATCTATGAGGTATATGCGCCTGTTCTGAACAAGCATATAGATCAGGGATATATGGCTGAGATAGGAGACCGTATCATACTTACCGACACAGGGATAGATGTGAGCAATTACATACTTTCGGACTTCATTCTCGACAAGGAATAGACAATCCGAAATCTTAACATCTTAACAAAAACTTAATAATTCTTAATAAAAATAATAATGTTTCCTCTCGCCTTTTGTGATATCATACAACCAAATGTGCTTATAAAAGGTGAGGGGAATATGTTATTTTCAAGTCTTATTTTTGTATTATTATTTCTGCCGGTATTTATTCTCATATACCACGCAGTCGCGAGGAATCCATACAATATCAAAGGAGCGAATATCGTACTTTTGGCCGCATCGCTGATATTCTATATGTTCGGCGGCCTGTTCGGCGTTCTCATGCTGTTCATCGCAACGATAATAGGCTGGGCCGGCGGTTTTATCATGGATATGACACGAAACAGGCCGGGGCTTCATAAGGCGCTTTTCGCTATATGGATCGGACTGCTCGTGGGCATGCTCGGCTTCTTCAAGTATGCCGGCTTTTTCTCGGATATTGTAATGCCCGTCGGCATGAGCTTTTACATATTCAAGCTCATATCATATGTGGC
>ONVB01000060.1 GCA_900321145.1 uncultured Eubacteriales bacterium
CACGATTTCAAGCATACTATCCGCGCCCTCGATGTAATGGCCGGAGAAGGCGACATAGACGGTATACGAACTTATCTGAAAGAATACTCCGAGACCGAATTCAAGGAGCGTGTAACAAACTACTGCATGAACACCGCGCTTAACGCGACGCTCAATTATTATGCCGGTGAAGCCGAGGCTAAGGGTATCGCCGTTTTCTTCCGTATCGAGCTTCCCTCAGCCGAATCCATGCCGATTAACGACATAGAGCTGTGCAACATAACGGGCAATATCTTAGAGAACGCGGTCCGCTCCGCGTCAGCTGTAGAAAATACCGACAAATATATAAAGCTTACCATCACGCCGGAGCATGACAGTAAGCTTTACATAGTTGCCGTTAATTCCTTCAACGGTTTAGTCCGCCGCAAAGGAATCAGATATCTTTCCACCGGGCACAAGGGAAGCGGTATCGGTCTTTCGTCGATAGCCGCCATCGCCGAGCTCCACGGTGGAATTGCTTCATTTGATCACAATGAAAATGAGTTTTATTCTGATGTTATGATACCTTTTTAGTTATCATCGCTTCTGTAATTATCATTCATCCTCATAGAAGCTTACTTCGCCGTTCTCATCCACATTGAACGTTACCGGATCCGTTGTAAGATAGTCACAGAACATATCATCTATACTGAAAGCATAGAAATAATCGGCACCCGCCATAGTTCCGTAGATAAGGTTCGAATCGCCGGCAAAGGTATACTCCTGACCGTGGTACCTGAACTCCTCATCGCCTTCGAGCTGGTAAGCGGTATAAAGCGGGATTATCACGTCTCCGTCTTTAAGCGGTGTCACACCGCGTCCCGATGCGCCACTTTCGTCGACGCCGTCCCAGGCACCCTCTATCACGACTTCATCGCTCTCAAAATAGTGTCTGATCCTGAGATTGGTCTCTTCACCGTTCAACATGATCGGAGATGTATATACCACGAAATCATCCTCTTCGTCGGCAATGTATATTGCAAGATTCTGTCCGTCGGGAAGCGAGAGCCACGAACCGTCGAAATTATCGGTAAATGTACCGCTCTCCCAGTCACCCTCTATCGCTAAGGTCTGACCGAGCTCGATCAGGGCATTTTCCTCCTCGTCAAGCTGGTATACAATGGCACTTACTGCCATACCGTACTCCTTACCGTTGTCATCAAGGGTAAATGTATAGTTTCCGTCCTCATCTAAGTGAGGAGCTTCCGCAAAGGTAATGTACTGGCTTTCTCCCGTAGCTTCCTGTCCGTCGGTATATGACCAGTAATCATCCGATTCACTGCTCTCTTCCGACCAGCACCACTCACCGCTCTCGTCATACCACTCATCATCGCTGTAGCCTTCCCAGTCACCCGAATTTGCACCGGCGTAGTTAAGCCTGTCGATGAAGGATACATAGTAAGGGCTTATGGCCAGTGAACTGAAGGTCGAAAGCTCCTCTGAACCGCCTACAGAGAGAGGATAATAGGTTGATATACCGCATGCATTCGCATGTCTTGCTCCAAGCTTTATGTAAGCCATGGAATCGCTCACCGCACTCTTAAGCTCTTCTATTCCCTCGGCATAGCCGTCACATGCCTCTGCGAGACCTACAAGGTCGACCATGTTGGTATAACCCTCGGACTTGTTGTTCGATCCGAAGAACTCGGCATTCTGTATTCCTCTTACCATATTTGACATAGCGGAAGAATCAGCTCCTGCCTCATACATACTGTTTGCAAAAGTATTGAAGGCTTCGAGTATCTCGTCTACCTTCGAAAGATCCATGACAACAAGTGTGGAGTCATCCTCCTCCTCGGTCCGCTTACAGGACTCATAGAAGCCGTCACAGATGACCTGTCCGAGGCTTACGGTATCAACTCCTCCGTTCTCGCATACATATTCACCGATCACTGTATAATCCCAACCGAGTCCGGGTTCTGTCTGCTCGGACGCTATCATATAGTCAGCGTAGTTTGCAAGTATATTTGCAGTCTCTATGGTACTCATAAGACAGGCATCAAATCCGATGAAGTCAAACTTCCTGTCCATCTGCGGTACTACCTGCGAAAGTACCGAATCAAGCTCTTTTAACAATATGGAATCACTCTCGTTAACCTCGTCAAAGCAGACGCCGGTTATGCTTCCGCCTCCATGGTTCCACATATCAAGAGCCATATGCTCCGATGAATAATTCTCTATTCCCCAGTTCAGGAAATCAGTCAGCGTATCGGGATCTCCCATGCTTGTAAGCGGCTGGGTATCAACCTGCTCTATATCTCCGTTGGTTATCACATATCTGCATATCGAACCCGGATCCACTATGCTGCTCTGCCACTCAGCGGTTCCGCCTGTCTGAACCACATATCTTATGTTCTCGTTCGAAGAACCGTTGACCATCTCTTCCAGGTCACCGGAACCCATTCCGTTTTCCGATTCAAGATCCGTTCCGCAGAGATAGACAAATATGGTCCATATACCATCATCGGCGGCAGCTCCGCTATAGTTAGGTCTTTTTACGGTAAGAGCTCCTGTGCTCCTGTTAACCGACATTGTAAACTTGTCGGCAGCTTCTCCGTCATCTTCGGCGACTTCTTCGGTATCATCGATCTCCTCATCATCCACAGGCTCATCCGGTTCTGCCACTGTCTGAGCCGCTTCGGTCTGTGCCGCCGTAGTCGCACTTTTGTCGGAGCTGTCACTGCCGCCGCATCCGAACAGTGATAAGCCCATCATTGCACTCAGCATAAATGCTGCAATTTTCTTCTTTCTCATGTTCCCCTCCTTACTAAGGATTCTTCTTTACCTGTTGCTTTGCAGGCCCTTGCCTGCTCTATATAGTAAAACACCCGGAGCTGCTTTTCATGTAAACAACTCCGGGTATTATACTTTAATGATCTATCGGATTAAGCACAAAACAGATTACTCTGCCTCAACTTCCTCTTCCTCAGCACCTTCCTCGGCACCTTCCTCATACTCTTCCTCAGCACCTGCCTCAGCGCCTTCCTCAGCACCTGCTGCTGCACCCTGAGCAGCGTTTACAGCGTTCTGATACTCTGCTGCAAGGTCATATGTTCCCTTCTTAAGAACATACTTGTAGTTGCCATCAGCAGCTGCAACAGTAAACTCTAATGTGTCAGCCTTTGAATCATATCTGAAGCCCCAAGCTGTGCCATCGATATTAGCCTCAACGCCGTCTCTTCTTGACTCAGGCTTTCCGGAAACACTCTGTACGCTTCCGTCAGCTGCGAGTGAGCTAACTGTAAGCTTATCATCTGTGATGTTAACTGTCTTCATAACCTGACAAGTAGCATAACCCTTCTCCTGTGCAAACTGGTCAACCGGCTTGTCGTTGATCGTGCTTACGATCCAATCACCCTTAACCTTGCTTACGCTTACACCGCATCCTGCAAGAAGCATGCTCATTACACAAACGCATGCGAGTACAAGTGCTAACTTCTTTGTTGCCTTTTTCATTTTTCTTTCCTCCCTTGAAAAAAATGATTAATAATAATTTATGCTTAGGATCACGGCTTAAAGGCCGAGAGCCGAAAGCTCTTCATAAGTTTTTACAACAAGTTCCTCTGCGGTCTTGGATTTCTTTCCAAAAACACCCGTTACGCTTGACCAGCCATCCGTAATATGGTGAAGAACCATATTCTTAGCTAAATTCTCTCCACCGGCAACCTCGTTCTTGGATATCTGGAACTTGTTCCACGGTCCCTTCTTCATCTGTCCCGGTGAAATCTGAACCTGATTATTCCTGTCCAACGGCGGGAATGTTATGAGCATCATTGCAAGATGCTTTGTGAGTTCAGGCTTGCCTGCTGTAAACTCCTTGTCCTTGATTGCCTCGTAAAGCTCTTCCATAGTATATTCCTTACTTGTCTCGAGCTTCCTGATCTTAATTCCTAATGCCATATTAGTACCTCCGTACGCATATTCTCGGACTTCGGGACTATTTTAATCCCCCGTCTCCCCTCTCATAACAAAACGGTATTTTACACAAATACCCTTTTATTTCAATATTTTTTGCATAACTTTCTCGACTTCGGCACAAAAACACATTTTGGCACGATTAGCGCATTTTTGGCACGGAAGAGGATTTAGCACCTTTTTATGACATACAACATAGGGTATCGCGGCTGACCGGTAACCAACAATCAAAGAAAAGTGTCAAATAATTAATTTTTTGCTTTACAACCAAAAAACGATGTGTTATAATACCATTTGCGTCTGCGATAGAAGGCAGATGCATGGAATACGGCGCGTGGCTCAGTTTGGTAGAGCGCTGCGTTCGGGACGCAGAGGTCGCAGGTTCGAATCCTGTCGCGCCGATTTTTTATTGCACAAAAAGGGACGAGGGTTGATGATGAGTATTTCACCATCTGCCCTCGTCCCCTTTTTTATATATCTGCTATAACTATTCTCAGTTCGGGACACATCTCTCCCACCACCGGTTCATCAAATTCATAATCCGACAGAGACAGCTTACCGTCCTCAAAGCCATATACGTAGGTTTTCTGCTTTTCGGGATCTACTATCCAGTACTCCCTTACACCTGCCGAAGCATATTTGTTGAGCTTCACCACATAATCCCTGAACTGTGTGCTCGGCGATACGATCTCAACCACAAAGTCCGGTGCACCGTGACAGCCCTTCTCGTCGAGCTTGTCCTTGTCGCATATGACCGCAAGGTCAGGCTCAAGATATGTATACTTGTCCTTGTCAAGATACACGGCAAATGGCGCAATATACACTTCACAGTTTTTATTATTTTTCTGTATACAGTCCTCTATCTGCTTGGCCATTTGAAACAGCAGCCTCTGATGCGTCCTCGACGGGGCAGACATCATATATATCTCTCCATCTATAAGCTCTGCTCTTTCGCCCTCGGGAAGAGCCTCTATCTCATCAACCGTATGCATTGGCATCTCTAAAGCAGCATCCATATTACCCCACCTCCATATCAGATCCTTTTCTTCCTGTTTTTATCGGCACGATCATCTCGGAAGCTCGATAAATCCTACCTTCTTCTTTACCTTTCTCAAGGTCTTCTCTGCGTAGTACGACGCCTGTGCGGCGTTTTCCTTCATGATCTTCTCTATATATGCCTTGTCGCTCTCAAGCTCCCTGTAGCGTGCCTGAAGGGGTTCAAGCTCACTTGCTACAGCCTCGC
Organism: uncultured Eubacteriales bacterium; assembly: GCA_900321145.1. GTDB lineage: Bacteria > Bacillota > Clostridia > Lachnospirales > Lachnospiraceae > Coprococcus_C. The sequence continues at coordinate 5,177 of ONVB01000060.1, forward strand.
CCACACGCTCCTTTAAGGCGCCGTATCCCATACCCTCGAATTCCTTCAGGGTCTCTTCCACGGTCTTGCCCGTAACGGCGTTGTAGATATCGATAAGGTTTCTCACACCGGGTTGCTCCTCTCGGTAAGCTATGCAGCCTTCCGAGTCGGTCACGGCACGCTTGAACTTGCGCATGATGGTGTCCTTGTCGTCAAGCAGGAAGATGCTTGCGTTCGGATTCTCATCGGACTTCGACATCTTCCTGGTCGGATCCTGAAGGCTCATGATCCTTGCGCCGGCCTTGCCCACATACCCTTCGGGTATGGTAAATGTCTCGCCGTATATCGAATTAAACCTCTCGGCTATATCCCTTGTGATCTCAAGATGCTGCATCTGATCCTTGCCCACAGGAACAAGGTCTGCCTGATAAAGCAGGATATCCGCCGCCATAAGGACCGGATAAGTGAAAAGACCCGTGTTGATGTTGTCAGCATGCTTTGCAGACTTGTCCTTAAACTGAGTCATACGGTTCATCTCACCCATATATGTATAGCAGTTTAAGATCCATGCAAGCTGCGGATGCGCAGGCACATGTGACTGGAAGAAGAGACAATTCTTCTCCGGATCAAGACCTGCCGCTATATAAAGCAGCATAAGTCTCTTGGCATTCGCCCTCAACTCCTTGGGATCCTGTCTTACGGTTATCGAGTGAAGATCCATGATGCCGTAGAAGCACTTTATATCTTCCTCCTCGCCGAAATGAACCCAGTTTTTAAGTGCTCCGAGGTAGTTACCGAGTGTGATCATACCCGTGGACTGCATCCCGGAGAGCATAGTTTTCTTGCCATCTATCATGAATAAAACCTCCTAAAACAATCTATTTATCACGACCTGAATCAAACAGCAGCACGAGTGCAGTGTACAAAAGTTAAACAGGCCGTAGAGCGACGTCCCTTCTTAGCGAGGTTCCTCACGAGCTTAGAAGGGTTACGTCGTGAAACGGAGCGCGAGCGTCCTGTGTACTTTTCGTACCTGCGCTCGTGCTGCGTCATATCATCAGTCATCATTCGTTGCAAAGTTCATAACCTGGCGCTTTCTTGCAAGCTCATCGCTCTCAAGGTACTCGTCGTATGTGGTCTGCTTATCGATAAGTCCTCCGTTGTTCGTAAGCTCCATGATGCGGTTTGCCGTTGTCTGCACAAACTGGTGATCCTGGCAGGCAAAGAGACATACACCCGAGAACTTGATCAGCGCATTGTTCAGTGCGGTTATGGACTCCATATCAAGGTGGTTCGTGGGCTCGTCAAGTATAAGCACATTTGCTCCCATGATCATCATCTTGGAGAGCAGGCATCGAACCTTCTCACCTCCCGAGAGAACCTTGACCTTCTTCACACCGTCATCACCGGCGAAGAGCATCCTTCCGAGGAAACCACGGACGTAGGTGGTATCCTTGTCGTCAGAGTACTGAGCAAGCCAGTCAGCTATGATAAGGTCATTGTCAAACTCCTTGGTATTGTCCTTGGGGAAGTAGCCCTGTGTGGTGGTCACTCCCCACTTGTACTCTCCTTCGTCTGGCTCAAGCTCTCCGGCGAGTATCTGGAAGAGTGTCGTGGTCGCTATGGTATTCGGTCCCACGAAGGCTATCTTGTCCTCACGCCCGACCGTGAAGGATATATTGTCAAGCACCTTCACACCGTCTATGGTCTTGGAGATGTTCGAGACGGTGAGAACCTCATTTCCTATATCTCTCTTAGGTCTGAAATCTATATAAGGATACTTTCTTGATGAAGGCTTGATCTCATCAAGCTCGATTTTCTCTAAAGCTCTCTTTCTCGAGGTAGCCTGCTTGGACTTGGAAGCATTTGCGGAGAAACGCTGGATGAATTCCTTCAACTCCTTGATCTTCTCCTCCTTCTTCTTGTTGGCTTCCTTCATCTGACGGATCATGAGCTGGCTTGACTCATACCAGAAGTCATAGTTGCCCGCATAAAGAGTTATCTTCGCGTAATCAATATCCGCGATCTGTGTGCAGACCTTGTTCAGGAAATATCTGTCGTGGGATACGACTATGACGGTATTCTCGAAATCGATCAGGAACTCCTCGAGCCATGCGATAGCGTCAAGGTCGAGGTGGTTCGTGGGCTCGTCGAGCAGAAGCACATCGGGGTTGCCGAAAAGTGCCTGTGCAAGCAGCACCTTCACCTTCAGATTGCCGTCAAGCTCGCTCATCTGCTTATAATGTATATCAGTGTCAACACCAAGACCGTTTAATAGCGTTGCCGCATCCGACTCGGCATTCCAGCCGTCCATCTCGGCAAATTCCGCCTCAAGCTCGGAAGCCTTTATGCCGTCTTCGTCGGAGAAATCCTCCTTCATGTAGATAGCGTCCTTCTCCTTCATGATGTCGTAAAGACGCTGATTTCCCATGATGACGGTATCAAGCACCGAGTATTCATCAAACTGGAAATGATCCTGACGCAGCATGGACAGCCTCTCTCCGTCGTTCATGATTACCTCGCCCTTTGAAGGCTCTATCTCTCCGGAAAGGATCTTCAGGAAGGTAGACTTTCCCGCACCGTTCGCTCCGATAAGTCCGTAGCAGTTGCCCTCGGTGAACTTGATATTTACATCTTCAAAGAGAGCCTTCTTTCCGAATCTCAGGGTTACGTTGTTTGCACTGATCATAGTTTATTTCCCTTTCTGTTACTGTCTGAATAATAAGATTCTTC
>ONVB01000276.1 GCA_900321145.1 uncultured Eubacteriales bacterium
GGCTATCGCTCATGAGATAGGCTTTGATTTTGATATAGCCATGGCAAATGAGATTTCGGCAAAGACACCGAACCTCTGCCATCTTGCCCCTGCCGGTCCTACTTATATGGAAGACCTGAATGAAGCCGGCGGTGTCTATGCCGTTATCAGACAGCTCTGTGAGCTCGGACTCATAAACGAGGACTGCAAGACAGTCACAGGCCTTACGATAGGTGAGGCGGTAAAGAATGCGGTGAACAGGAATCCGGAGGTTATCAGACCTCTCGACAATCCTTATTCAAAGACAGGCGGACTTGCCGTATTAAAGGGTAACCTTGCTCCCGACGGATCGGTTGTAAAGCGCTCCGCGGTTGTTCCCGAGATGCTCGTACACGAAGGACCCGCAAGAGTATTCGAGTGTGAAGAGGATGCAATCGAAGCTATAAAGGGCGGTAAGATAAATGAAGGCGATGTGGTTGTCATCCGTTACGAAGGTCCTAAGGGCGGCCCGGGCATGAGAGAGATGCTCAATCCTACATCTGCCATAGCAGGTATGGGCCTCGGATCGACGGTTGCTCTTATCACGGACGGACGTTTCTCCGGCGCAAGCCGCGGAGCTTCCATCGGACATGTATCTCCCGAGGCTGCTGTCGGCGGACCGATAGCGCTGGTTGAAGAGGGCGACATCATCAGCATAGACATCAATGCATGCACGCTGAACTTGAAGGTATCCGATGAGGAGCTTGCGAAGAGAAAGGCTGCATGGCAGCCGAGAGAGCCGAAGGTTACAACAGGCTATCTTGCAAGATACGAGAAGATGGTTACCTCCGGAAACCGCGGTGCCGTCTTGGAATTAAAGTAATGTACTCTTGAAGAATAGGTGCCAAAGTGATATAATACTTGCTGTTTTTCTTGAGAAATACCATAGATCGATCAGAATCGGAAATTATTTGAAAGGAAGTTTAATATATGAAGCAGTTGACAGGATCTGAAATCATTATTGAGTGTCTGAAGGAACAAGGCGTTGACACTGTTTTCGGATATCCGGGCGGAACCATACTGAATGTATATGATGAGCTCTACAAGCATCAGGATGAGATAAATCATATACTTACCTCGCACGAGCAGGGTGCAGCACATGCCGCGGACGGATACGCGAGAGCGACCGGTAAGGTAGGTGTCTGTATGGCAACCTCAGGCCCGGGAGCTACAAATCTGGTAACCGGTATAGCTACGGCTTACATGGACTCCATTCCGCTTGTGGCCATAACGGCAAATGTAAATGTTACGGCGCTCGGAAAGGACAGCTTCCAGGAGATAGATATCTGCGGAGTGGTAATGCCCATAACAAAGCACAGCTTTATAGTCAAGAATGTTCATGAGCTTGCGAACACCTTAAGAAGAGCGTTCAAGATAGCAAAAAGCGGTCGTCCCGGTCCGGTACTTGTCGATGTGACCAAGGACGTAACCGCAAATGTAGCCGACTTCGAGCCAAAGGCTCCCGAGACGATCAAGGCTGTTACGGAGACCATAAACGCCGAAGATCTTGATAAGGCAATTCATATCATAGAGAAGGCCGAGAGACCGTTTATCGTATGCGGAGGCGGTGTGGTTGCCGCAGATGCTTCGGAAGAGTTAAAGAAGTTTGCAAAGAAGATAGATGCACCCGTGTGCGATACACTTATGGGCAAGGGCGCATTTCCGGGTACGGACGAGCGCTATACAGGTATGCTCGGTATGCACGGAACCAAGGTATCAAACTTCGGTATCAACAAGGCGGACGTGGTCATAGTTGTCGGAGCGAGATTCTCCGACAGAGTGACCGGTAATGCTTCAAAGTTCTGCCAGAATGCAAAGATAGTTCAGATAGATGTGGATGCTGCCGAGATCAACAAGAATGTCATCGTTGACGCAGCGGTTGTCGGTGATGCGAAGGAAGTTTTAAAGATGATCACCACCCGCATCAAGTCAACAAAGAAGCCCGAGTGGCATACTGAGATAGACGAGCTTAAGGATACATATGCCGATACTACTGATCTTGAGAGCATGACAGGTCCGGCCATCATCAACAAGATATATGAGCTTACCAAGGGCAAGGCCACGATCACTACAGATGTAGGCCAGCACCAGATGTGGGCAGCTCAGTACTATAAGTACAGCAGACCGAGACAGTTCCTCTCATCGGGCGGATTGGGAACCATGGGTTACGGTGTGGGTGCTTCGATCGGAGCAAAGGTCGGAACACCGGACAATGTGGTTGTCAACATTGCCGGAGACGGCTGCTTCAGAATGAACATGAACGAGATAGCAACCGCAGCACGCTACAACATACCTATCATACAGGTTGTCATCAACAACCACGTGCTCGGTATGGTTCGTCAGTGGCAGACATTGTTCTACGGAAAGCGCTACTCAAGCACCGTACTCAATGACAATGTCGATTTCGCCAAGGTTGCGGACGCACTCGGCGCAACAGGCATAACGGCTACGACCTTAAAGGAGTTTGAGGATGCATTCAAGAAGGCATTAAAGCTCGGTAAGCCGGTTGTTATCGACTGTATCATAGACAAGGACGATAAGGTATGGCCTATGGTGGCTGCGGGACAGCCGCTTGAGACATGCTTTGACGCAAACGACATAGAGAAGAAAAAGTAGGAGGAAGAACTATTATGTCCAGAGTATTTAATTTTTCAGCGGGACCTTCAATTCTGCCGGAGGTTGTTTTAAGACAGGCAGCAGACGAGATGCTTGATTATAAGGGATCAGGCATGAGCGTTATGGAGATGAGTCACCGTTCAAAGGTTTATGACAATATTATTAAGGAGGCCGAAAAGGACTTAAGAGACCTCATGAAGATTCCTGATAATTACAAGGTTCTCTTCCTCCAGGGCGGTGCTTCACAGCAGTTCGCAGCAATCCCGATGAACCTTATGGTAAACGGCGTTGCGGATTATATCATTACAGGTCAGTGGGCCAAGAAGGCTTACGAGGAGGCTCAGAAGTACGGAAAGGCTAACGCTGTAGCTTCTTCGGCAGACAAGACCTTCTCATACATCCCGGATTGCTCGGATCTTCCGATATCTCCGGATGCTGACTATGTATATATCTGCCATAACAACACTATCTACGGAACGACTTTCAAGGAACTCCCGAACACTAAGGGCAAGATCCTTGTTGCCGATATGTCCTCGGATATACTTTCACAGCCTGTAAATGTATCGGATTACGGCCTCATCTACTTCGGTGTTCAGAAGAATGTGGGACCTGCCGGTGTTGTAGTTGTGATCATCCGTGAGGACCTTGTGAGAGACGATGTTATGCCTTTCACACCTACCATGCTCAAGTACAAGACTCAGGTTGACGCCGAGTCACTCTACAACACACCTCCGTGCTATGGTATCTACATCTGCGGACTTGTGTTCAAGTGGGTAAAGGAGATGGGTGGCCTTTCGGCCATGAAGACACACAACGAGAAGAAGGCTGCAATCCTTTACGATTTCCTTGACAGCTCTGATCTGTTCAAGGGCACCGTTGTCAAGAAGGACCGCTCACTCATGAATGTGCCTTTCGTAACAGGAAACGAGGAGCTTGACGCTAAGTTTGTCAAGGAAGCAACGGCAGCAGGCTTTGTAAACCTCAAGGGCCACAGAACCGTAGGCGGTATGAGAGCATCCATCTACAACGCTATGCCTATCGAGGGCGTAGAGAAGCTTGTTGACTTCATGAAGGATTTCGAAGCTAAGAATAAGTAGTGTCATCCTGAGCGA
>ONVB01000123.1 GCA_900321145.1 uncultured Eubacteriales bacterium
AGTTCCTTGCCTGTATAAAGCTTACAAAATCATCATGCGGCAAAGGCCTGGAGAAGTAGAAGCCCTGTATATAGTCAACACCCAGCTCGATCATGCAGTCGAGCTGTTCTTTTGTTTCGATCCCCTCGGCGACGATCTTCAGTCCGAGTTCCTTTATCATGCGTATGGTAGCTCCCATGACAAGCTTGGCGCGTTCGTTGACGAAGTAGTCCTGTGTCATGGTCCTGTCGAACTTTACTATGTCTACCGGCATATCCACGATATAATTCAGGTTTGATTCACCGGTCCCGAAGTCGTCAAGCGAGAAACTGCAGCCGAGATCCTTCAGGCTTCGCATATTCTCGAGGAGTATATTTCTCTGGTTTAAGGTTGAAGTCTCGGTTATCTCTAAGTTTATCGTCTCGGGCGGGAGATTAAAGCTCTTCATGATATTTCGGAAGTTTTCTGCAAGCTTTTCGTTTTCGCACTGTGAGACGGAGAGGTTTACCTCCACATATTTGATGCCGAGCTTTCGCATGCGGGATTCCTTTAAGGCCCGGCAGGATTTTTCGAAGACTATCTCGCCGATCTTTTCGATAAGGCCGTATTCCTCTGCAACCGGGATAAAGTGCCCCGGCATGACTATGTCGCCGTTGCTGTCTCTGAGACGGGCAAGTGCCTCGGCGGATATGAATTTCCTGTCGTGGACTGAGTATATGGGCTGGTAGAAGACCTCGACACGGTTGTCAGTGATCGCGTCTTTGATAAGTCTCACGGTTTGCTGGAATTCTCTGATGTGACTGCCGGCTTCGGTATTCAGGATGATGGTGTTGTCCGCTTCGAGGGAATCGGGCTTGAAGTGCTGGTATACCTCATAGAACTCTTCGGCCGATTCGAATACAAGCGAGTCGGGGGAGTAGAGGAATCCGGCGGATATGTGCTCTGTGCCGTTGTACCAGGTGCCGGCGAACTTCTGCTTTATGACATCTAAGTTAAAGGTGCTTTCAATCTCGTAGGAATCGATGGTGTTCTTGTCATAGATAAGCATGAAGCAGTTGCCGGTGCATCTGAAGAGACGGGCTTTCTGAAAGCTTCTTAAGTAGTCGGCCATCTCTATCAGAATGCTGCTTTCGGCATCTGCCGTAAGTCTCCACTCGTCCGCGGTAGTGATGGCTATCACGGAGAACGGGGTTCGGTTGGTATAAAGCTGCTTTAAGTATTCCCACAGAGTGGCGTTTGAGAATACACCCGTGAGTCTGTCAAGATATGCCTCCGGATTTTCAAGCTCGGCATATAGGATAGTAAGTCCGATCGAGGAACCGAATCCCACTAAAAGAAGCTGTGGATTGGCGAACTGTATCCCGGCTGCTATGATCTCGACTATCATCCAGGCGCGAACAGCTTTTTTTCTGTGTTTGTTCAATGTGTTGGAAAAGTAAAATGTCAATATAAGAGTTGAAATTATAAAGAGCGGTGCGAATATATATGTAGCCACATCCGCCGGACCGTAGCTGTAGATCGCACGGCCTTCGTGGTAGTAGTTTATGGGAAGCAGCAGGATGAGAACCGCACTTGCCGCAAAGACGGCAAAGTTGGTGGATTTGTAACGGCTGCTGGTCTTCAGACGCGGTATGTCGCTGCTTATATACATAAGTGCAAGGTAAGCTGCGCAGACAAGCATCACAAGATAGAGCTTGGATATGGCGTCTACGACAAATATCGGCAGCTCATCCATATACACTATAGCTATGATCGAAGCGATATCCAGGGCGACACAAAGAGTATTGGCGAAAATGGATATAAGAAAGAGACGCTCGCTGTAGAGTCCTACGCGGTCATGCTTAAAGGCAAAATATATCAACAGCAGGTCTATGACCAGACCGCACATCTGAACTTCGATATTAAGCATGATCGTCACCTCCTTGTGGCAATATTTCAGTCCTTAGCTAATATACTATAACACATTTTGTCCAAAAATGGTAGTAGAAATGCGATTTTGATATACAAAATCACTAACAAAAACGATGGGAAAAACGCGGATGAAATATGTGATTGGACTTTTTGTGCGATATAAAAGAGAAAATATAAAATATTTGTTAAAAATTACAAAAAAATGCGTGACAAATTGAAACATATATTTTATAATGAAGTCACTTGTACAACGTGATTTTGATTTATGAAAGTTGTATTATAAGCAGATTTTTTGTAGATTCGGTTTTTCCAAGTATGTCATATGGGCGAAAGGAGGAGGGCCTATGAGCGACGGCAATAAGATTAATCTGTTGCAGATGCAGAAGTACTTTGAAGGTCAGATGGAAAGGATCCGTACGATCAGCGATCTGGAGCTTTCGGAAAATGATTTTAAGAGCCTTGGAGTAAAGCTCAGGTCTCTCTGTTTTTTCACCGGAAGCGAGAATGACATAGAAGATTTTATGCTCTCGATAGCAGTATACAGCTCTTACGCGCTTATCTACGGTAATGTGGGAAGCGACTTCGAGAGTATCGTGTGGATGGTCATGAACAACAGCCAGTATATGGAACGTATGCATCTGGCTATGCTGAAGAATGTATATGACAGCTACGGGCTTAATACCTTTGAAGTGGATGATGCCGATCTGATGACGGCGGTCAGAAAGCTGGTTGCGCTTCATGCGGGCATACCTAATTGCGACAAGAATATGTTTTATGATATCCTGAGCGATTACTTGAGTTACCGTGATGTGGCGACCATGCTTGCCGAGATATATGCAAGGCTTCCCGAGAGGAGCAGGTATATATACGGCTTCATGGATAAAGCTGAGAGAGAGCGTATGATCCTGGATTCGAGATCTCTTGTAAATGATGTGGTGGACGGACTGCTTGACAGAAGCGAACTTGTCGAAAAGCACAGTACGCTTTCACTGAGCCTGATAGACAGATGTCTTATGTGGAACGAGACAGGAAATCAGATCATAAGATACAGAGTTTATTAGGACGTGAGTCGGACTGTAAGCCGGGTTATGTCGTGGGTGATCATCTATCTAGACCTTGTGTTGCCACAAGGCTCAAGCGACCTACCTAAGACGCAGCGGGCAGCTGCATGGTCTTAATTTGGTCTTGCTCCGGATGTGGTTTACAGAGCCTGCCCTGTTACCAGGACAGCGGTGAGCTCTTACCTCGCCTTTCCACCCTTACCGGTAAAACCGGCGGTATATTTCTGTTGCACTGGCATGGGAGTCGCCTCCACCGGACGTTATCCGGCATCCTGCCCTATGGAGCCCGGACTTTCCTCACCTGCCTTAGCGGCAGCCGCGATCACCTGTCTG
>ONVB01000166.1 GCA_900321145.1 uncultured Eubacteriales bacterium
ATGGACAGTGATCTTCCTGCCTCTTGTACCGTTGATCACCACATCCTTGGCCGCCTCCGGCAGATCCTTAAAAGGAGTATCAAGCGAAAACTTATACTCCTTAGCAAGAGCTTCCAAAACGGCATGCGAATAACTCTTCTTATCGGTACTCGACTGCCAGCCGGTAACCGAGATTGCACCCTCGTTCAGTGAAAGAGATGGATCCGGGATCATAAGCTCGGGATCAAACTCCTGCTTAAAGCCGAGTCCCGTACACACAGGGCAGGCACCGAAAGGATTATTAAACGAAAATGATCTCGGCTCGATCTCGTCTATGCTTATACCGCAATCGGGACACGAAAAGCTGTCGGAAAAGTTGAGCGTTTCTCCGTCTATGACAGCGACCTTAAGCAATCCCTCGGACATCTTAAGCACCGTCTCTATGGAATCCGCAAGTCTCTTTTCTATCCCTTCCTTGACCACTAAACGGTCGACGACTATATCTATATCATGCTTCTTATTCTTGTCTAGCTTGATCTCGTCCTCCGCAAGCTCGTACTGTATGCCGTCCACTATAGCCCTAACATAACCGTTTCTCTTCGCCTGCTCGAGAAGCTTGACATGCTCGCCCTTCCTTCCTCTTATGACCGGAGCAAGTATGTGCAGCTTCGTCTTCTCCGGCAGGCTCATCACCTCATCCACCATCTGATCGACCGTCTGCCTCTGTATCTCCCTGCCGCATTTCGGGCAGTGAGGCACTCCCACGCGGGCATACAAAAGGCGGAGATAATCATATACCTCCGTGACTGTTCCCACCGTTGACCGCGGGTTTCTGTTTGTTGACTTTTGATCTATGGATATAGAAGGAGAAAGTCCCTCTATCTTATCCACGTCCGGTTTGTCGGCTAAGCCTAAAAACTGCCGGGCGTACGAAGAAAGGGACTCCATATATTTTCTCTGGCCCTCGGCGTATATGGTGTCGAAGGCAAGAGAAGATTTACCGGACCCTGAGAGTCCGGTAATCACTACAAATCTGTCTCTTGGAATCTTGATATCAATGTTCTTCAGGTTGTGCTCTCTCGCACCCCATATCTCGATATACTTATGCTCTTTCATAATTCTTTATCTTGTCCGTATACTTCTTTACATTTTCCTCAACCGCATCGCGTATCTTGATCACGCTTATCTTCTCCTGTCTGTCAAGGTAGATAACTGCGGCAACCGCTCCTGCTATGAAAACAAGAAATGTAAAGAGGAAGAATCTTCTCTTCTTTCTTCTTCTCTTGCTCTCATATTCCGCAAAGAGGAGATCCTCTTCATCGAGTACTTCCTCAACCTCTTCTACCGGGATATCCCTTCTCATTGAGATCTCTGCGATTATTTCGTCTCTGTCCACCATCTTAATATCCTCCTTGTATAAAATGTATTTGCTTACTTATCATAGTCGCGGTAATACGACTTAAGTATCTTTAACTCGTCTCTTATGACAGCCGCGTTCTCGAAATCAAGCTCGGCCGCCGCCTTGTTCATCTTCTTCGTGAGACGTTCTATCTCCTCCTTGAGCTCCTTTATGCTCATGGATTCCGGATCCTTCTTATCCTTCTTCTTTAGTGCCTTTATATCATCGGACTCGGCCTCTATGGAGATGATATCTCTTATATCCTTCTTTATGCTCTGCGGTATGATGCCGTGAGCCTTGTTGTACTCGTCCTGTATCTTGCGGCGTCTCTCTGTCTCATCCATGGCACGCTTCATGGAATCGGTGATCGTGTCGGCGTACATGATAACGCGCCCCGATACATTTCTTGCGGCACGACCTATGGTCTGCACAAGCGAGGTCTCGGATCTTAAGAAACCTTCCTTGTCCGCATCGAGTATGGCAATGAGCGTGACCTCGGGTATGTCGAGTCCCTCTCTTAGAAGGTTTATGCCCACAAGCACATCATACACACCGAGCCTTAAGTCTCTCACTATCTCGATCCTCTCAAGGGTATCGATGTCGGAATGAAGATACTTGGACTTGATGTCAAGCTCCCTCATATAGGAATCGAGCTCCTCTGCCATACGCTTGGTCAGTGTGGTCACAAGCACCTTTCCGCCCTTTGCGGTCTCCGCCCTGACTTCCTTTACGAGATCGTCTATCTGCCCGTTCACCGGCCTTACGGTAACCTCGGGATCGAGCAGTCCGGTCGGCCTGATTATCTGCTCTGCTCTCGCCTCCTCGTGCTCCTTCTCGTAGTCACCCGGAGTAGCCGACACATATAGTATCTTGTCTATCCTGTCCTCAAACTCACCGAAGTTTAGCGGCCTGTTGTCAAGTGCCGAAGGAAGCCTGAAGCCGTAGTCTACTAAAGTAGTCTTTCTTGCCCTGTCGCCGGCATACATGCCCCTTACCTGCGGGAGCGTTATATGCGACTCATCCACTATGATCAGGTAATCATCCTCGAAGAACCGAAGCAGCGTGTTCGGAGTCGCTCCCGGCGGAAGTCCGGCTATTACTCTCGAGTAGTTCTCGATGCCCGAGCACATACCCGTCTCCCTGAGCATCTCCATATCAAACTCGGTTCTTTCCTTTATCCTCTGTGCCTCAAGCAGCTTATCCTCAGACTTGAAGTAAGCCACTCTCTCCTCGAGCTCCGCCTTTATTTCATTTATGGCCTTCTCAAGCTTATCGGGCTGCATCACATAGTGCGATGCCGGGAAGATAGCCACAAAGGAAAGCGCTCTCTTCACCTCTCCCGTAAGCGGATCAAACTCCGTTATCCTGTCTATCTCGTCTCCGAAGAACTCGACTCTGACACCGTCCTCGAAGGTAGAGACCGGAAGTATATCCACCACGTCGCCCTTCACGCGAAATGTACCGCGTGAAAAATCCATGTCATTTCTTGTATACTGTATATCAACCAGCTCATGTATGAGCTGATCCCTGTCCTTGTTCATACCGGGCCTTAAGGAGAGCATCATGGATTTGTACTCCTCGGGATCACCGATATTATATATGCACGAGACGGACGAAACCACTATCACATCCTTACGCTCTATAAGCGCCGCCGTTGCCGAGTGGCGCATCTTGTCTATCTCGTCATTTATCGCCGAATCCTTGGCTATATATGTATCGGTCTGCGGAACATAAGCCTCGGGCTGGTAATAATCATAGTATGACACAAAGTACTCCACCGCATTGTGCGGAAAAAATGCTTTGAACTCACTGTACAGCTGGGCCGCAAGTGTCTTGTTGTGGGATATGATTATCGTAGGCTTGTTCAGGGCAGCTATGACATTTGCCATGGTAAAGGTCTTGCCCGAGCCCGTAACGCCGAGCAGCGTCTGCTTTTTTTTGCCCTGCTCGAAGCCCTCTACCAGCTGCCTTATCGCTTCGGGCTGATCGCCCGTCGGCGAGAATTCCGATACTAATTCAAAATGATCCAAATCCTAAAAATCCTCCTCAAGCGCCTTGATCAGCGTATATATAAGGCTGTGCATATTCACATCCACATTGTTTACAGATGCTATCTTAAGCAGGCTGCCTGTTATGAAGTC
>ONVB01000264.1 GCA_900321145.1 uncultured Eubacteriales bacterium
AACTGCTGTCTCGGAGTTAAGACCGAGCTCCTTCCAGTTCTCAACCTTAGCCTTAGAAGCATTATATACTACGAAGTCGGGCTCGAAGTTCTCAAGCTCTTCATCGGTAGGCTGGATGAACATGTTCTTTATGAAGTGAGCCTGCCAAGCAACCTCAACTATGAAACGAACTGCCATACGGCTGTCCTTGTTAGCGCCGCAGAATGCATCTACTACATAGAGCTTCTTGTCACAGAGAGCCTTAACAGCTATCTCCTTAACTGCTGCCCATGTCTCCTCGCTTGCAGCGTGGTTATCGTTCGGATAACCCTCTGTGGTCCACCATACGGTGTCCTTTGAGTTCTCGTCCATAACGATGAACTTGTCTTTAGGAGAACGTCCTGTGTAGATACCTGTCATAACGTTGACAGCGTCAAGCTCTGTGTTGACACCCTTGTCATAGCCTGTAAGCTCGGGCTTCATCTCATCCTCGAATAAAGTCTCGTAGGAAGGGTTGTGTACGATCTCGGTAGTACCGGTAATGCCGTACTTGCTTAAATCGATCTGTGCCATGATTCTTTACCTCTTTCTTTCTTTATATTTCCCCTGTTCGTAAGGGTTGTTTACATGTAGGGTTAGATATAGCTAACCTAAGTGCACATACAGCAAGGATTATACCAATAATGCCAAATAAAATCAACTAAAAAAAGGTCACCTCAGTCATTTTTATTCCTTGGGTGACCTTTTGGTCAGAGTATATCATTTTCACCCCAAAAATGTCTGAAGCGCATAACATCTACCTGTTTCCCCAATACATTTGCACTTTGCGGCTCGAACTCGACAGGTTCGAAGCCGAGCTTTTTGGCCACCTTCTTGGAAGGGTAGTTGTTCGGAAGAATGCGCATGTCGAAGCGCTCGATGCCGTAATGGTCATGCATGATCTGCATTCCCTTCTTTACGGCCTCGGTGACGATACCGAGATTTCTGTAGTCGGAATCAATCTTGTAACCTATTTCCACGAATGCCCTGTCGGCATCATACTTTACGTTGAAGTTGAGCGCACCGACGATTATATCCGGATCGTCCTGTGTATAAATATAATATCTTACGAAGGAACCCATATCGTAGAGACTTAATTCTCCGGTCAAAGCCTCCTGATGGTATTCTAATGTATAGAAATCCTCCGGCCTGGTGGGTTCGTACTTCTCAAATGAAATCGCGTTCTTTATATAGAAAGCGAGTACCTTGTCCGCGATTTCGGAATTCTCTATGCGAAGGATCAGTCTGTCTGTATATACTTTAAGCGGTGCCATGTGTGCCTCCCTGATCTTTATTTATCGCGCCCACCCTCAGGTCGGCAAAGAAATCTGACATAAGCTTCGAACAGGAAGCTTCGAGAACTCCCTTGGTGATGCTTACGCGATGATTAAACTCCTTCATATCGAGAAGGTTGATGACCGAGCCGCAGGAGCCGGCCTTCTTGTTCATGCAGCCGATCACCACGCGCGGTATACGGGACTGGACTATGGCGCCGGCGCACATCTGGCATGGTTCCAAGGTCACATACATGGTGCAGCCTTCGAGGCGCCAGTCGCCGATCACCTTTGAAGCCTTCTTTATGGCAAGTATCTCTGCATGCGATAAGGAGAGCTTATCCTTATTGCGCCTGTTGTAGCCGCGTGCGATAACCTCTCCTTTATACACTATCACACAACCGATGGGAGTGTCGCCCTGTTTGTAAGCTTTTTTTGCCTGCGTAAGGGCCTGTTTCATATATAATTCGTCTGTTTTTTCGTCTGTTTCGTCAAAATATGCTTTAGCCATGATATTACCGTTTAGTAATCCGAATTGGGATCGGCTATCTTCTCTGCGTTGTCAATTGCACTGTTAGCGCCGCCTATCGCATCAAGAGCCTGGTTTTCGAGGTCTTTTTTTATCTTCAGGGCTCCGGTCGCATCGTCACTTTGTCCGGCTGCCGGAGCGGCTGTTGTTTCCTTTGAGTCGGGATTTCCGCATGAAGTAAACGAAAGTGCCATGGCGAGTGATACTGCAGTAACAGCAGCATATTTCCTTATTTTTTTTGTAAACATGATTTCCTCCGTGTTTTATGATCAATCATCGTCGTCGGGATCGTCATCATCATTCCGGGGATCGTATTCCCTGCTTATTTCTCTGTATTCCGCATCGGCTCTGTCGCTGATAGGTTTCTCGGCGCCGAAGAAGCTTCGGATGTTTTTCTTGGCATTTAAGAACAACCTTTTAAAGTGAAAACGGGTTCTTCTGCTATCTTCCTTCCAAATGTCACTGACGAATTTATCCGGACGTTCCGGTCCGAACTTGTTCCTCAGAAACCGACAGAGGGAATGTATGGTATCCTTTACGGCGTAAATCGGGGTGCCGACCAGGAAGACTAATGCGTTTAGATTGAAGAATCTTGCGGCTTCTAAGTTCATCCAACCGTGTGTCATGGTGTGCTTATTGACCTTGATGTTCCAGCGCTTTTGACTTCTGAACAGTCTGAAGATTCCGTTTGTTACCATGGACAGCCCCTTCATGGCTACTTTTGCGGTTTTGCCCGCAAACTCGAGGGCATTTGCGGCGATCATGGTGGGAACGGCGAGTGCACGAAGTGCCGTTCCGCCGGCAAGGTGGTATGCCGCGAGTCCCCAGTTTCCGATATCCTTGATCAGAGCACCGTACCAGCCTAAGTGCAGACTGTTGTTTCGGCCTTCTCTTCTCAGGCGTTCGTGCCGCTTGTCTATATAATCCTTATTCTTGAGCACACCGTAATAGGAGGGGTATATTCCGTGAGAAGCATCAAATTGTACTGACTCTTGTGTATTGTAAAGCTCGCTTCTTGTCTCGGAGAGGCCAAACTCCCGATTGTCGGCTTGAAGCATATCAGCTACGGCTTTGACCTGCTTAAGGCGTGCCCTTCCCCTTCCTATCTTGAACCAGATACATTTTCCGGAGGTATAATCAATAAGTGCGGATTGAACCTGATTGTAAGCTTCTTTCAAATTATCTTCGTCCTGTATTGAAAGACCGCTGCGTCGTTTGGCGAAATTGTTGTAGTTATCACGTTCATAGTCGAATACGGAGGTTCCGGAATCATGGATGAGATCAAGCTTTGCGTGTCCTTCCCGCTTGTCCGTCTTATTTTTGGTCATGATCTCTTTCTTGGTAAGGAGATATTTCTTTACCGCTTTTTTTAAAGCGACCATATTCGGCGAGTCGGCATCGTTTATGCTGACTCCCTTAAGATCGAAGCTTATGCCCAATTTGGTATAGTCCTTGGTTTGCTTCTCGTTCCGTATAAGTCTTTGTTTGTTTGACAGAGGCTTTTTCTTTATCTTATTCCTGGGTACTATCAGGCTTATTTCGTCTTGTATAACATCTTTTTTGCTTGATTTTTCGCTTATTGATAAATCTTTTTTCAGTGAGGATTT
Source organism: uncultured Eubacteriales bacterium (assembly GCA_900321145.1). Taxonomy (GTDB): domain Bacteria; phylum Bacillota; class Clostridia; order Lachnospirales; family Lachnospiraceae; genus Coprococcus_C. The sequence goes on from ONVB01000264.1 coordinate 3,429, forward strand.
GACAATCTGCTCGTCTTGCTCAAGTATTGATATACTTTGCTTTTTTTCTATAGTCTTTTCTGCGTAAGAGTTGTCAAATGATGATTCATCCATGGCATTAACCTCCTTTTTTGAAAATGTATCGGCAGGATAGTCTGATTATCCGGTGTATTTTACATATATGAATTCAAATGTTCTTTGATACTGTCTGTTATTTCTTCTTCCGAAAGCGATGAAAAAGCGTTTTCGTCGTAGCTGTATTTACCGGTAAGCTCCGCTTCATCCCTGAGGCTTTCCCACTGCTCGGTGGACAAGGTCTCTTCGGGAACGAGCGGAGCGAGTATTCCATCAAACACAAGCGCTGTTTTTGCTCCGGGAAGCTCCTTCCTGAGTAAGCTGTAGCCTTCTTCGGAGGCTGTATGTATTTCAATCATGGAATCCGTCTCGCCCCTTTCGGTGCATGCATCTGTAGCAAAATGGAGCAGACGGGTTACCGAATCTGACAAAACCATTTCATCCTCGAGGTCGGGGCAAAGGAAATCTATAGTATAGGTTCCGTCCAGATAGCGATGTGAGAGAAGTATGGAGTATATCTCTTTGCCGTCGAGGTAAGCACAGCTTACATCTTCATCGTAATACCCGTCGGGAGCGGAAAGAAAATCCTTGTAGTACGGATCGTTGTACTTTGCAAGGAATTTCCTCAGCACGGTTTCCCTGGTGTTGCCGAGCTGTTTCAGGCTTACGATGCCCTTGGTGGAGCCTTGCATATACTTTGCCTTTGCCGCGTCCTCAAGAGAGATGTAATAGTTGTTGCCGAAAGACAGGGAAAAGCTGAGCTTCCAGGAGCTAAAGAACTCTTCGGTACTGTCAAATTCATCCTCTATGGCCTGAGCGTAGGCGTCACTGTATTCTTCGGTAGTTCCCTGAGGCATATAGCTTATGGTGAGTCTTGAAGCCGGATCTTTAAGCATCGGGCGGACAACCGCAGCCATCAGCAGGTTGGCGATTCCATGTGACCTGAAATCCTCGTGAACGTATATGTAGTCGAGCCTTATAACGGGATTGTTCAGTACCGGCGCGGTTTCTGTCCTGTATACCGCAACTCCTGCGGCATAGGCTTCGCCCTCCTCGGTGCGAAGCGCTCCGATCGCCTTCTTCCTTTCGTAGAAGATCTCATCATACTCTCTGTCGGAGAGAAGATCGGCAAATGCATCGACATTATCCTTGTTTACTACTGTGAGAAGAGGGTGATATATTTCCTCAAATGTATCCAAAACCTCATAGGCGGATAAGAGGCGTTCTTTTCCGAAGCCGGAGACCGGATTAAGCACCTTGGCCATGCGGATCAGACAGTCTATCAGCTTTAAGTATCCGTCCTCAACCATTTTATCGTCGTCGTGGTTTTCCTCGGAGGCTTCCATCACGGTAATCATCGCGGCAGTGGTTTGAAATTCATCTATAAGGGCATCATCAAATTCAAGTCTTTCTGCTATGTTGTAGGCATTGTTGTAAGAGTCGCTGATCTGTGTCAGCAGTTCGGACAGCTTGTCTGAGAGCTCAAGCTGCTCCTTGGTAGGGTTTCCGTTTTCTCCGAACAGTTCGTCGAAATTAGCAGTATCCATTTTTGCCTCCTTACCTGTAGAGTATTGCCTTACTTGTAAGTGGAATATATCACACTCAAAGTCACAACACTTATATACATATAGTTTCGTAACACAATTAAGCGTATTTTATCATATTTTATATATACATGCCATATTTTGTTGGATTTTTCCTATTCATGATTTCCCCTTGCATTTCCTTTTTCTGTTTGCTATAATGTAGTCTCCGTGCAGCCGGGGAGTTAGCGGTGCCCTGTACCTGCAATCCGCTATAGCAGGGGTGATGACCGGCCTCGGGATGTGCTCTGTGGG
>ONVB01000231.1 GCA_900321145.1 uncultured Eubacteriales bacterium
AATGATCGCAGCGCTTTTCGCAATCCTCGGAATAGTTTTCCTTGTTCTTGCAGATTCGATAATGAGTATCTTCATCAGACTTTTTGGTCTGATCATTCTTATCAATTCCGGACTTAAGCTCTGGGAGGCTGCAAAGCTTCAGAAGAAGACCGGCGGAGAAGGCTGGAAGATATTCATGTGTATCGATGGCGTTACAGCTGGTTTTGGTATCGTGCTTCTCTTCAATCCTATGAGCATAGCAAGACTGATCGGTATCTTCATGGTACTTATCGGAGTAACAAATGTGATCAATGCTTTCCTCGTTTTCTGCAACGGATATGTTGTGTATGGAAATGATATAGTTATGAAAAAATAAAGCATATATAACAAGCCATGCAACACAAAAAACAGGGTACAGATGGATGCTCGCATCCTAATCTGCACCCTGTTTTTTTGTGTTATACGGCGCCTATGGCGATGGTTCTTGATTTGTGAAGCAAATCAAGAACAGGCATGGCTTTTACCAGATGAAAAGTGATCTGATTTTTATTTATTTGTCGAGTAATTAAAGATTTTCATCTCTCCGTTATATTTTCCGACTAAGAAATCGGCGTCGTAAGGCTCGGTATGCTCGAAGGTGCCGTTTTTATAGATCCTTTTTCCGGTGACACTTACTATCCTGAGATCGGAGATTTCTACATCGCCATATATCTCGGATAATTTGTTTCGCATATCGTCAACTTCTTCGGCGGAGTATTTATGGCCCATTTTATATTTGACGTCAAATTTGAAATGGTCTCCATTAGTCTTCATTTCCGCAAATAAGGTTCTGACCATTTCGCTATAAGGCATATTGTCCCTGTCCTTGATCTTTTTATCGAGTATCTTAGGGATCAGAACATCGAGAAATGTATCTATATCAGCATCTTCGTAGGCTTTAAAATACTTTTTCAGAAGTTTGATATGCGGTGTATCGCGATTGGACAGATACGTGTATGTACCGTAACCGATGGCGCAGAATACAAGGAAGATTATTGCCATTAATATAGCTTTCTTCTTGCCAAACTTATGGTTCTTCCTTTCTGCAGGATCCGGCACATATGAGCCAAGACCGGCGGAAGACTCTGCCATAGGGTTACTTTGATCAGGAATCTGAGCGGGAGTTTCCTGACTGTCGATGTTATCATTTGTTACAGAAATACCTGAGCCGGCTGATTGCTCTGCCGAGTCGACAGCACCGTAGCTTCTCGGATTCGGAGCACCGCAATAACCGCATACGATCTGATCTGGATATACTTCGTTACCACATTCCGGACATTTCATTTTGTTTGCCACCTCGTTTTCGATAAAAATATAAAACATATTTACCATATCATACTATCTGAAATAAATCAAAAATCATTTGGATATTCGCAGATAATCTTGCGATGTTTTGATGAAAGATTTATAATTTATGTGTAACGATCGACCGTAAAAAGAGGGAGAAAAACACAATGCTCAGAGTCAGACCACGAGCCGCAAAGAGGATGAAAAAAGCTACTGATTCGGGAATGATTGCCTTGGTGATCGGTATTGTTGTTTTATTGGCATTTTCCCTTATGATCGTATTGTTTGTTTTTCCTGATGATAAAAAGACAGGGGCGCGAAGTGATGATAATACTGAAGTGGCTTTGCTCGAGTCGGAAAGTTTAATGGCTGAGAGCGGTGAAGAGAATGCTCCGGATATTGAGGCTGCCGGAACGAGGAGTGGTAAGAAAGACATTCAGAGGGTCAAGCCGATAAGGTATTACGATGTTTACATCGCGTGCGGCGGAGAAGAGGATGTGACTTATCTCTTTAAAGGACTTAAGGAGATTGAGTTTGAAGAAGATGAGAACGGTCTGGTATCGGTTTCCGGTAATAAGATCAAAGGTGTAAAAAAAGGAGAGACGGAACTTACTGTCAGAACATCAACGATCGATATTAAGCTTAGTGTCCTTGTAACTGATGCGATCAGCAAAAGAGGCGATGATTTTGATTATACAAAGCCGTTTTTAAAACCTGGACTTTTTACGAAGGAAGATAATGACCTTCTTGATGAAATATTAAAAAGCAGAGTTAACAGAGCAGGTTATATGTCACGCGCAGGGGTTGTTGAGGCAGCAAGGTTCCTGACTCTTGAATTTCCTTACAGAATAGGATATTTCAATGAGAACGGAAGACTGGCCAATCCTCCGAAGGTTGACGGTGAAGGAAGATATTATCATAAAGGTTTATATCTTCATTCTTCAAGGTTTGAAACTCTGGATGAGCAGTACATAATGTATGGACCTAATCCGTGGGGATATACAATCTATTCCGATGTTGTCGAATATGATCAGGTTAACGGACTGGATTGCAGCGGCTTTGTTGCATGGGCGATGGTTCAGGCTGGATACGATCCCGGCGATATGGGCGCAGGGATAGCACCCGGCAGAGAGGATTTTACCGATCTCGGAGAAAAGGAACACCTTACTGATGAGTTACTTGATAAGCTCAAGGTCGGAGATTTGCTGAGCGGTGACGGTGCAACGACCAATGCATATGACGGAGGACATATTGCTATTCTCATAGGCATAAAGGATAGCTATTACTATGTTGCGGAAACGCTTTGGGGAACTCCGCGAACAGCTGAAGGGCTGGTAGCGATGAAATACACTCCTGAGGAACTCGAGTATTATTTCTACTGGTGGATTCCGATGGATGAATATTACAGAGAAGATGGAAATCTGACTGATTTTTGGAATTAACTGAGTTAAAAACGTGAGGGGGTATGGCGATGGTTTTCAAAGGATCGGGTAAGAGAGGTGTCAGAGCAAAAAGCATACTTGTATTTTCCCTTGTCAGCATTCTGGTTACAGGATGCGGAAAGGATAAGGAAAAGTCGTCTGATAATGTACGGACGACGGCAACTCTGGCAACGGTGGAGAAGACAGAGATAACTACAGAAACAACAACGGAAGCGACAACTGAAGTTACGACGGAGGCAACATCCGAAACAACAACAGAGGTGACAACTGAAACAACAACCGAAACAACTGAAGCAACAACTGAAGCCACAACGGAAGAGGGGCCTCGTTTTTCGGATTCACTGGAGATCGTTGTTGAGGATAATAAGGCATCAACAGGTTTTTATTCCTTGGACACAATAATCAATATTACTATCTATGGACCGGAAGCCGAAAAGCTTGTCAGAGATACGGCAGATCTTATAGATAAAATGGATGCTATTATGAGTCCATTCAGAGCTGATTCGGAAATATCCGTTTACAATAAAGATCAGGATAATTCGAAACTCAGTAGTGATCTGATGCTTCTGCTTGAAAGAGGTGCGGAAATAAGTAAGTATACCAATAACTATTTCAGCATGGTCCTTCTGGATGGATCCGATGATAAAACCATCCACCTGGATGATATTTACAAGGGATATATAGCCGATAAGATTACCGAGTTTCTGGGGGATAAATCCGAGAATGAAATGACCGGTGCTGTTATAGGCCTTGGTGGAGATGCACTGTGTATTGGTAAAAAACCGGGCGAGAAGCCATGGATGGTAGGAATTCAGGATCCGAATGGTGAATTTAATGATACAATTGCGGTTCTTTCGGTGGATGGAAATTGGGTGATTGATTCAACGTCTATAATTGTAGCAACTAAAGGGATTTATGGTGAGCGTACATGGGACAACGATGTCAACGATGACCATGGAGTTACCGATCCGAAGACCGGAAAACTTGCAGAGTCTGATATAGTCTCGGCATCCATTATAGCAAATGATGGTACCATGGCTGATGCAATGGGAGCTGCAATTGTTCTTATGGGTTATGAAGAAGCAATTAAATACTGGCGTGATCATTCAGAGGAGTTTGAAATGGTGCTGGTAGACAAGGATAATGTCGTTTACGTAACCGAAGGCATGAAAGATAATATTACGTCTGAATTTCAGATTCAGGTAATCTATAAAGAAGAACAATAATGTGAGGAGGGCAATACAATGAGATTTAAAAGAATCAAAACAGGTGCTGCACTTTTTCTGGTTTTAATAATGGCAGCGGGATGTGGTAAGGAAAAGAGTTCTTCGACAAACGGAGAGAGAACTACGGCAACGATAGTGGCTACCGGTGAGCAGCGTACGGATGAAACTGCTGTTCCGACCACTGAAGCACAGACAGAATTAACAACTGCGGCTACCTC
>ONVB01000059.1 GCA_900321145.1 uncultured Eubacteriales bacterium
ATCTTCGCTTAAGTTCACTGCACCCGAATTCGTGATAACCGGTTCTGAAGATTTGCTTTCCTCTGTGGTAGCTTCCTCGGTAGTCGGCTCCTCAGTGGTCGGCTCTTCTGTAGTTGTCTCCTCTTCGGTTGTAACAGGTCTTGTAGTTGTCACAGGTGATGATGTTGTCGCTTCGTCCTCATCATCCTTCGGCTCACTCTTTGAATCTTCTTCGGAATCCTCTTCGGTTTCATCCTCAGAATCCTCGGTCTTCTTCTCTTCTATATCCATAGTGCCCTTAGCCTTCTTCTTAACGGAGATGGTAGCTTCCGAAGCACGTGCTACCCTGTATCCCTCGGACACATTTACAAAATCTCTTGATATATAAGCCTCACTGTCAAGCCAGGTACTTACACATACCCATTTCTTGTCAGACTTTGACTTATCTACATTATACTTATCATCTGTGTTGGCAACCTCAAATATATCAGAATCCTCGGAAGCCTCCACTCTGACATTTATGCCATCCTCTTTCACAACAGCAACTACCTCATAGTATTGCTGTGCAAGATCATAACCCTCTTTACCGGAGAGAGTCTCGCTCTCCTTCACAAAGCCGGTCACGCCGCCAGAAGTAACCTTGATCCACTCACCCTGCTTGGTAAGTATGTCGGCTACGGCACCCTTATCCATGATACCTACTACCTCGGCGTTGGCCTTGCCGTCCTTATATATGTATACAACATCCTTTGCCACAGCCTTTGATGCGAAGTCGCTCTCTGCTGCCGCTATGATCTCCTTTTCCCTTGCTGCCACATCAGCCTGGGCGTTCGCATCAAGCTCAGCAGCAAGCTCAACCGGCATATCCTTCTTCATCATGGAAGGTGCATCGAGTGTAAGCTTTACAGGTGCATCGGCCTTGACCGTGTTCTCTGCCCTAACCTCAGCTCTTTTATCTTTGAAGTAGATCGCACCACCGACTAAAAGAGCCACAAGTGAAATTGCTACTGTCAACGCAAGAAGATTTCTTACTGCAAATCTCGGATTTATTACATCTCTTGTAACAAATCTTCTTAAGCCTTCAACCTTCCTTTTTGTCCTTTTACTCATAATGCCCACCTTTTTTTGCATCGCTTTTTTTAAACCATTACATTTCTGTTACGTGACATTCTAACATTGAGAGTAAAAAGTGTCAACAATTTGTTACAATTTTGTTGCATTTATTCAAATTGTCTATAAAATTTCATACAGTTTTGTCATATTGACTGTATTAATTGAAATATTTATCGATTCCGTCGGCCAGACCGTCTATGACCTTTCGCTGGTACTCGGTACTGACTAAGTTATTCTCCTCCGCTTCGTTGGAAAGGAAGCCTACGGATACAACACAGCACGGGATATCGCTCCAGTTTATGAAGGTCATGCCCGTAGTTTCGTATATTCCACGATTTCCGCACCCTGTTTTAGAGACCAGCCCATCCAAAACCCAGGTACAGAATATGTGGCTTTCCTCATAAAGCTGACCGTTGTACTCCGAGGACTCGGGCATACACATGGTCATGGCTCCGGAAAGTCGCGGATTTGAGCTTTCGTTCATCTGTATCCTGATCACTGCCGAGGCATCCGATCCGTTCGCAAGCACCGCTCTATTATAGTTGCTCAGATCTATATCGCTTGTTTCTCTGGTCATGGTGACCTTGTATCCCCTTGCCTCAAGCTCTGCTTTAAGGAGCTGTGCATATGTAAGGTTCAGGTCGTACTCCTTTACACCTGTTGTTGCTCCGGTACCGCCCATCGAGGCTGCAGGCTTTCTTTCGTCACTTCCGGGCCCGATCTCCTCAACCTCTACATTCAGCACTGACTGGTTGGCAGGATCTATGACGATCTTCTTCTCCAGAGACCTTTCGGACATCTTCTTAGTCTCCTGATCTGTCTCGGCATCGCTCGGAGTAGCCTCCTCGGGTTCCTGCTCGGGTTCCTTTTCAACTATCTCAGCAAGCTCGCTTTCTATATAGAAGGAAGTGTCATCATAGATTATCTTCGTCCAATTATCCTTATAACCGATTCGACTGAATATATCTCCTTCCTCGCCTATCATGAATATAGGTGAGCTCGTGTCCGGGGAAATGTACAGATTAGCCGTATCCTTAAGTACCGCATAGTCATCAGCCTTTACAAAGCCTTCACTGTCCTTTTCCTCCTCCGGGGTTTGAGCCTCGGTTATGGCCTCCACAGCCTTCTCGGTAGTCAGCACTGCCGTTTGATCCTTCGATACAGCCCCTGTACTTTCTTCCTCCGACTTACCTCCGCAGCCCGCAAGCGCGGTAAGAAGCAGCCCTGTCATTATATAATATGATAGTTTCTTTCTCATATAATTCTCCTTTAGTCCATGATCCTTTTTGGTTACCGATCAGCGGCCGGCCACTGTGTGGTGTTCTCGAACTGATTGGCGCTATTTGGCAACTCCTTTTTCATAGACATTTACTCTGCCATGCTAAACTGATTGATTTTACAGATTAATATGTTATAATGTGACCTGGCGATGGAGGCCTGAAGACAAAAAATAACCGCCCCGGGCCGGTAAACCCGACGGTTATCAATAAACTAA
>ONVB01000096.1 GCA_900321145.1 uncultured Eubacteriales bacterium
AGACGATCTTGTTTCTTAACTCATCTAAGTTTTCAAGCCTGCCTTTTGCTTCCTCGGTCTTCTCGGCCATAAGCTCGGCTTTAAAGCCCGTCCTTTCAAGTATCTTGTCAAAGAGCTCCGAAAGCGTCGTCTCACCGTCCGTAGAAGCACGCCTGAAGCTCTCCATCATATCCATAAAGCCTTTGAGCTTGGAGGCCGCGTTCTTCAAATTCGGTATCTCCTCGAGACTGAGCATGGCATCATACATCGACTGTTCATTTTCCCTTGCGTAGTCCTGAACCTTGCCAACCGTTGTATCTCCTATGCCTCTGCGCGGAACATTTATGATCCTCTTTAACGCCTCATCATCCGCCGGATTCACCAGCAGCTTCAGATAGCAGATGATATCCTTTATCTCCTTGCGCGAGTAGAAGTTAAGACCTCCGTATATCCTGTAGGGGATATTCAGAGTGATCAGCTTCTCCTCAAGGATTCTCGACTGTGCGTTGGTACGGTACAGTATGGCTATATCCTCTGCGGAAACACCATCCCTGACTATCCTCTTTATCCTCTCCGCCACACCCAAGGCTTCCTCAAATTCGTTGGAGTACCTTGTATATGTAAGCTTCTCGCCGGCCTCAGCCTCGGTCCAGAGCTTCTTTTCCTTACGCCCCTCGTTATGGGCAACCACGCCGTTTGCGGCATTCAGGATATTTGCGGTCGAGCGATAATTCTGTTCCAGCTTGATCACCGTACAGTTCTTATACTGCTTTTCGAAGTTCAGTATATTGGTTATATCCGCACCGCGGAACTTATATATACTCTGATCATCATCTCCGACCACACACACATTTTTATGCTTCCTCGAAAGCATCTCCACAAGCTTGAACTGAGTGAAGTTGGTATCCTGATACTCATCCACCATAATGTACTTAAATCGATTCTGGTATTCCTCAAGCACATCAGGATTTCTCTCAAACAAAAAAATGGTCTTATAAATCAGATCATCAAAATCAAGTGCGTTATTTGCTTTAAGCCTTTTCTGATACTCCCGATAGCACCCGGCAAGCTGCTGATCTCTGTAGCTTACGGCATGCTCCCTCTCATACTCATCCGGCGACTGGTATATGTCCTTCGCCTTGGAAATGACCGTCTGCACATACCTCTCCGGATAGAGCTTCGGATCGAGATTTAAGCTTTTCAATACATCTTTGATCAGCGCCTTACTGTCATCCGAATCATATATGGTAAACGAGCTCTTCATACCTATCTTCTCTATATGTTTTCTCAAAATGCGTACGCACATAGAGTGAAATGTAGATATCCATACACTCTCCGAACCAAAGCCGCAAAGCGCATCTACTCTTTCGCGCATCTCCCGGGCAGCCTTGTTCGTAAATGTGATAGCCAGTATATTATACGGATTCACACCTATCTCTTCGATAAGATACGCAATTCTATGGGTGATAACTCTGGTCTTGCCCGAGCCTGCACCCGCTAAAATAAGCAGGGGCCCATCTACGCACTGACAGGCCTCCTGCTGTTTGCCGTTAAGCTTATACTTCATTATGATGTAGCCGAAAGACCGAGCTTAGCCTTCATCGCCTCAAGCTCATCCTTAACTGCTGCATCCGGAGCCGCGTCATACTTCGCTGCCAGTGAGTCCACGCTGCTCTCTGCCGTTGTCATATTAAGCTCAGTCATGGCATTTGCCTGATCGAGCATTGCATTCGCCTTAGCTTCCATCCGCTCGAAAGCACCTATGCTCGATGCCGAGTCGGTCATAGTTGATGTCATCTGATTGAGCTTCTGCTGTGTCTTGGCCACCTTGATCTTAGCCTTGATCGCATCACGTCTCGACTCGAGCGAGTTGATATCGTTGACCAGCTTATCATGCATCTGCCTCATCTTAGCCGCATTTGCCGCTGCCACATCATAAGTCTGCTGCAGGCTCTGCTGCTTGGTGGCCAGATTATTCTTCTGCTGCAGGAACTTCATGGCATCTCCCTCGTTGCCGGCGAGAAGTGCCTTTTCTGCATATCCCTGCATCTTTGCTATCTCATTATTAACCTCATCAAGCTCTCTCTTGCATCTCTGCTCATCAGCCATAACGGCTGCTGTTTCCTTCTTGACTTCCCCAAGATCCTTAGTAAGATTCCTCATGGTCTGGTCGATCATCTTCTCCGGATCCTCTGCCTTATCAAGCAGAGCATTGATGTTCGCTGCCATGATGTCCTTAAATCTTTGTAAAATACCCATTGTAGTTTTATACCTCCTTGCGATATGGATTTTCGCCTACGCGGTCTATTATACCATACTTTACTGAAATCGCAACCGAAATTGCAACTGAAATTATTTCATCAAACGTAATACTATAATGACGCATCGACAGGGTGTGCACGGGTTTTCAAATACCACTCCGATCACGCAACGACAATGCTAAAGTCGGAACCGCAAATCACACTTCGGTTTTCTAAATCAGGGCGTTCCTACGCATGCAATTCGCACGAAATCGAGAACTCGCTTCGCTCAAACACACGATTTCTGAGCGAATTGCTTATGCTCCGTCACTGCTGATTTTACGAAAACCTACGCGAAAAGATTTGCGGTTCCGCTTTATCATTCTGTCGTTGCTGTATGCGGCAACCCAAAAATTGACTGATATAAAAACAGCTTTGACAAAGGTATGCATAGTGTTTCAAATACGATCGCGGAGATTTTCGTTAAATCAGCAGCAAGCGGTCCGAAGTTGAGTGCTCAGAAATCGCATAAGTGAAGCGGAGCGTAACGGTTGTGCGATTTCGTGCAACGAAACGAGGACCCGAGCGCCCTGATTTAGAAAATCGGAGTGGTATTTGAAACACTATGACATACCCGGTCAAAGCGTCATGTCAGCCGTTGATATCCCGCCTGCGCAGAACAAGCCCGGTTGCGGTATCGTCAAGCACTCTGTCGAAGCGCACGATAAGGTTCTGCTTCGGGTGAGGGGCGGACTCCTGCGGGGTACCTGCTTCGTCGGTGATAGAGGTTACGGTAAGCGCAAGATCCGTACCGTCCTTAAGCATAAGCTCGACGGTCTCGCCGACCGTGAACTTGTTGCGCTGATAGAAGCGCAAAGCTCCGTCCGGGGTTACGGACTCAACTATCCCGATAAAGGTCGAGTTGGTAACATAGGTGTTATTGTCATAGACCTGTGAGGTCTCATCTGTCTTGCCAAAATAAAAGCCCGTGGTGAAATGGCGGTAGGTACAGGCCGATATCTGTTCCTTGTATAACTCAATATGAGACTTATATAACTCATTTGAGTTATAGTAGTCATCAATCGCCATACGATAGGTACGCGTCACGACAGCCACATAGAGGGCAGTCTTCATGCGTCCTTCTATCTTGAAGGAATCTATACCCGCGTCGATAAGCTCCGGGATGTGCTCCACCATGCACAGATCCTTGGAGTTCATGATGTAGGTTCCGCGTTCGTCCTCCTCGATGGGAAGGTACTCTCCGGGGCGCTGTTCCTCGACTATGGCATACTTCCAGCGGCACGGATGTGTACAAGCACCGAGATTTGCGCTCCTGCCTGTAAAGTAGCTTGAAAGCAGGCATCGCCCCGAGTAGGATATGCACATTGCGCCGTGCACGAAAGCCTCTATCTCAAGGTCCTCGGGGATGTTCTCGCGTATAGTCTTTAATTCCGCAAGCGACAGCTCGCGTGCGGCCACAACTCTGGTCGCTCCCATATCATACCAGCTCTTAAAGGTAAGATAGTTGGTGTTGTTGGCCTGGGTACTCACATGCCTTTCTATACCCGGAACTATCTCCTTCGCAAGCGAGAATACGCCGAAATCCGATATGATAAACGCATCGATCTTCTCCTCGAGTCCGGCAGCCTTTATCCTCTTGAAATAATCTTTTATTCCCTCTATATCTCCGTTGTGGGCGAATATGTTCACCGTTACATAAAGTTTTGCACCGTGGGCATGACAATAATCGCAGGCCTCCTCCATGTCGGCAAGCGAGAAGTTGTCAGCCTTGGCACGAAGTCCGAACTTCTCCCCTCCTATGTAGCAGGCGTCCGCACCATAGTCAACAGCGACCTTCAAGGTCTCTAAGTTTCCGGCCGGAATCAGAAGCTCCGGCTTTTTCGAAGTAGTATTCATGTGTTTTATTCTCCATTATTAAGATCCTTCACTGCGTTCAGGATGACACTGCGCCGTTATATATACTGACCGTCATTCCGTCTCCTACCGGTATTATGGATGTGTCGAGCTCGTTATCGTTCTTTAGAGCGACAAGGTACTCTCTTATCCTCTCGTGTATCGTCCTGTCGGTACGCTCCACCTCATAGCGTGATTCAAATATAGTCCCGTCCTGAAATATATTGTCCGTTATGATGAGGGCCCCTGGAAGCGCAAGCCTCTTTACATCCGGCAGGAAGTTGATATACTGTCCCTTCGCCGCGTCCACAAAAATATAGTCATAGCTTCTGTCCGGCAGGGTTTTGAGAACCTCCAAAGCATCACCCTCGTACAGCGTGATCCTGTCCGCCATTCCGAAGTGTGAGATGTTCTCCTTTGCCCTTTTTATCATAAGTTCATCCCTTTCGATGGTCGAGAGGTGACTGCCCCCGGGCATGTGACTTATGGTATAAAGCGCCGAATAGCCGACGGCAGCGCCTATTTCCAGCGCCGACATCGGCTTCTTCATATCAAGCATCACCTTGAGGAAGCTCTTCGCAGCCGGTCGTATGACCGGCACGCCATCTCTTACCGCTTCCCTGTAAAGCTCCTCTATTGCACCGTTCTCCTCCTCGGAGAATGCATGTATAAATGTATTGATCCTGTCTAAATCAACCATAATCCTACTCGTAATCCGCTTCGCCTTCCTCGCCTCCGGTTTCGTCTCCGGACTCGTCTCCCCAGTCTACTTCAACCTCGGTTATTTCTTCGCCGCCTTCTCCTTCCGCACCCTCCTCGGTTTCTTCCGTCGAAGCCTCGGTCGCATTCGGATCTATGTATCCGGTTCCGGCGCCTTCGTTCGAGTTGCCTCCGCCTTCATTTTCGGCGTCCTTGTTTACCTGTTCGTTCTTTTCACCGGGTTTGACCTCGGGGCATATTATGTCCAGTATCTGCTCATATGTCATGGACGGTGAGAGTGTGAACTTTCCTGACAGCATATTCTTCTGAAGGCCCTTTACCCTGACTCTTGCAAAGAATACCCATCTGTTCTCTATGATCCCGGCTTTCTCCAAAGCCTTTCCCACCTCCAATGTGGTGGTGTCGGCAGGTATGCTCACGGTCACATATTCCTCGGAACCCGGGTGAAAGGCTACCTTACCGAAGATTCCGTATCCGAGGTTAAACGACCACGTAAATGCCTTGACCAGGCAGAAAAACATAAACAGATTAATAAACAGGCTGAACATGAAACCCGAGCCGTGCTTCAGGGTTTTCCTTGCCTCGTTTAATATGAACTTTTTCTTCTTAGCATTCCTTGTATTAGCCATCTGAATAATCAAACTCCAATCCGTCCGCTATAGTTTTTATAACCTGCTGCATTATCTTGCACAGCCGCTGCTCCGATCTGATAAACTCATTCACGATACTGTTGTGAAGGAAGTCATCATACTCCCTTACGATAGCATGCTGCTCATCGTACGGGTTGTAAGCGGTCGCGTTCAGTATCTCGTGATTCTTCCGGGAAAACTCCTGAAGCGTCCTAACCAGCTCAGGGTGCTCATGCAGCCGTTCCTTTGCGGCAATATACCGGCGATAATCCTCCGATTCCCTGATAGCATTATTTACTTCGTAACATCGTTCCAAAATGTCCTGCATATCAAACCTCTGTTATTATTGGCAGTATCATAGGATTACGTTTCGTCCTCTTCCACAGGAATTCGGAAAGAGAATCCTTTATCGTTCCCTTGATCCTGCCCCAGTCAGCTGTCTTCTTGGTAAGACAGGATTCAAGTGCTTCATAGACCACTTCCCTGCAGTCTTCCATCAGATTCTCCGACTCTCTCACATATACAAAGCCTCTTGACACTATATCCGGCCCGCCTATCAGCTCGCCGGTTGCCGCATCGAGAGTAACTACTACGATCATCAGACCGTTCTGCGAAAGCTGCTGCCTGTCTCTAAGAACTATATTTCCCACATCTCCGACACCGAGTCCGTCAACCAGGATACCCTGTGCAGGCACTCTGCCCACAACGTCAAAGACATTATCAGATACCGCGAGTACATCTCCGGTAGTCAGTATCTTGACATTTTCTTTCGGTATACCCATCTCAACCGCAAGCTCGGCATGACGCTTCAAGTGTCTGTACTCGCCGTGTATCGGTATGGCATACTTTGGTTTTGTCAGCGCGTACATCAGCTTGATCTCTTCCTGGCACGCATGACCGGACACATGAGTATCCTGGAACACAACCTTAGCGCCCTTCATCTCAAGCTCATTGATAACCTTAAATACCGCTTTCTCATTGCCCGGTATGGGGCTTGATGAGAATATTACCACATCCCCCGGCTTTATGGCTATCTTATTGTGTATGCTGGCAGCTATTCTCGAAAGCGCCGCCATGTTTTCGCCCTGGCTTCCGGTGGTTATAACAACCATCTTCTCATCAGGGTAATCATTTATATGCTCAATCTCGACTAATGTATTGTCAGGTATGCTGATATAGCCAAGCTCAGCGGCGGTCTGGATAACATTTACCATGCTCCGTCCTTCGATTATGACCTTGCGCCCGTACTTATATGCCGAGTTGATTATCTGCTGCACCCTGTCCACATTCGAAGCAAATGTGGCGATGATGATCCGGTGCTCCTTGTTGTCGTTGAAGAGATTGTCAAAGGTCTTTCCTACCGTCTTCTCCGAAGGAGTATAGCCCGGTCTCTCGACATTGGTCGACTCGCACATCAAAGCGAGCACGCCCTTCTTTCCGAGTTCTCCGAATCTCGGGAGATCTATGGTCTCGCCGAACACAGGAGTAAAGTCCACCTTGAAATCACCCGTATGAACTATTATGCCCGCCGGTGTATATATGGCAAGTGCCGCCGCATCCGCTATCGAGTGATTTGTGCGGATGAACTCTATACGAAAGCAGCCCAAATTGATTATCTGGCCTGTGGATATGACCTTTCTCTTGATATTGTTTATATTGCCATGCTCGGTGAGCTTCCTGTCTATAAGCCCCATAGTAAGCTTCGTTGCATATATGGGCATATTGATCTCATCCTCAACATAGGCAATAGAGCCGATATGATCCTCGTGACCGTGGGTCACCACAAGTCCCTTCACCTTATCGGCATTTTCCTTCAGATAAGTAACGTCCGGTATTACCAGATCGATTCCCAGCATCTCATCCTCAGGAAAGGCCAGCCCGCAGTCTACGACTATGATACTGTCCTCATACTCTATGGCAGTGATATTCATTCCGATCTGCTCGAGTCCGCCGAGCGGAATGATCTTCACCGGTTTAACATTTTGATCCATTATGATTAGTCTATACCTCCAAATCGATGTCTTCAAGGAGTTCATCAAACACTTTGATAACTGCCTTAAGCTCATCGTCATCCTCAGGAATCTCATAAGAAGCGAAGCCATCCGTACCGCGGCTGCTGTTTTCCTTCAGTACCAGAAAGCTTCCCTCCATACCGTCCTTGTCATCGGTTACCAATATATAATTATTTCCGCCAAGCTTTGTCTCGGCAAGAATATAATATTCTTCTTTCCCGTCTTCGGTCTCGAAGACTATCTTGTCATTTTCCATATATCATACTCCAAGCGCCCGTCGGACTTCGCTGTCCCTTTGCCCTTCCGGTCGTGATCAACTGTTAGCCTGTCCGTCAAGATAGCTCTGTAAAATAATGGCAGCCGCCATCTTATCTATATGTTCCTTACGCGATAACTTGGCTACACCTGTAGCCTCCAGTATCCTGTCTGCCTGTGCCGTCGTAAGTCTCTCATCAACAAGAATGACGGGAAGCCCCGTCCTTCTCTCAAGCATTTCTTTGAATTCTTCGCAGGCTACGGCCCTCTCGCCCTTATCTCCGTTAAGGAGCACAGGGTAACCCAATACCAGCTTCTCCACTCCGTATTCCTCAATGATCTGCTCTATGGCAGCACAGGTCTGGCGAAGCTTGTTCGGCCGTTCTCTCTCTATGGTCGAGAGCGGCTGAGCTATTATGCCATTCTCGTCAGAGATGGCGACACCGCATGTCCGGGTGCCGAAATCAAGTCCCAATATCCTCATAATGTTCAATTATACCGATCTACGATCAACTATCTCAATCTTGTCTCTATGTAATTCTCAAGCAGAACCTCGATTATCTCGTCGCGCTCAGCCTTCATTATAAGGCTTCTGGCATTCTTGTAGCTTGTGATGTAAGTCGGATCCCCGCTCATTACATAACCGACTATCTGGCTTACGGGATTATAGCCCTTCTCCGAAAGCGCCTCATAAACCTGCGCAAGAATATCCGTCACCTCTATGGATGATTCACGGATTATATCGATGTCCTGTGTGCTCTGACTGCTCATGTAAAAATCCTTTCCAATCCGGCACGACTGCCTCTTTTATTCTGCTCGTACACAACTGCACATTTAAACTATTGTATAATAAAGTCCCGAAAAAGGCAAGTCTATTTTCCTTTCATCTTATCCATGATAAACCGAAGCGACTTATTGACCTTGCGCTCTTTGAACCAGGTTACCGCCTCTACGATATCTCCCCGTTGTGCTTCCGGCGCAATCCTTGCTGTTACTTCCGCAGCTCCCTTCCCGACTATAGGCATAAGTACTCTCTTGTCGGGCGGGTAAAGCTCCTTCGCCTTTAAAAGCGCTGTACCGATCATTCCGGGCATAACCTTTGACGATACACTGTAGGCAAGCTCGAGCACAAGGTAATCCTTAGCCTCCGAGAACAGCATCAAACCTACCGGCTTTCCTTTCTCACAGCATACCAGTGAAAGCTCCTGTATGTAGAAATCCCAGTCAAAGTATGACGGTGCGGGAATCGGGCGTTCATCCTCATCAATCATCTCCTCGACCATTTCAAGCACATCCTCGTCGGCATCTTCAAGAAATGTACAGTCTGCGGTCTTTGCCGCAGCATATAGCATATCCTCGTGCTCCACATCCGAGAGAGAGAGCTCGTAGATATTATTCTTTGCCTCATGAAGCTCCATGCCCGAAAGCATGAGTATATCTCTGAGGTACTTCGTATTCTCATCCATATGGATTTCCCAGAAGGCGCCTACGTAGTCATTCGATTTCTTTGCTCTCCGCATAATATACCTGACAAAATCTGCAGCCTTTACATCCTGCTTATACCAATCAGCCATGGCGACCCAGACTATCTCCAGCCATCCTGCATGACTTCCCGTAACAGAAACCCCGATAAGCTTGTCATTCTCGGGATCTCCTTCATATGTAGCAACAGCGGACAACTCGCCCTTTCTTATCTGGTCATGATAATTCACGGGGATGTATTCGTTATAACTCATTAAATTAGCATTATAGATTATCTTATCGCAATACATACTGCCCCTCTTTCATCTCAGTTACGAAATACTTGTCTATATACTTTCTGCAACGCCTCTCCTGTATGGTGTAATCCATCTCCTCGGTATCCGTTTCAAAGCTGTTCATAAGCGACGCAATAGTCCTGCCTTTGGCAGACATATTGTACTCTATAACCATATAAGCGACTCTGGCAGTTGCCTCAACATCCACAAAGGCATCCTTTATCCTTCTGACCTGTTCATAATTAAATGTATCGTACTTGCCTTCTTTAACCTCAGCGGCAATCTTATTGCGGATAACCCTTGCCTTTGCGCCGATCAACGGAAGCTCACTGTTGTCAAACAGCATTGAAGACACACTCTGGAACTGGAACTGTCTTAAATGCGTTTCTCTGTACTCCGTTATCTTAGTGGCTTCCTCCAGCGCGTCCTCAAGACCGTTCAGTTCAAGCACGGCACAATCGGATTCGAACTCGGAAAGCGCCGTATATTCCGGAATACCGCACACCTTCTCTTGAATATCATATGTGGGTACATCGACTCCCCAGTGCTCTTTTATGTAATTAGCAACCATAGGATCCGCTTTCTGATCGGTCAGCAGGCCTCTGATAAGACTGACGCAGCCATCCTCTGCCCAAACAGCAGCGGCAAGCTGTTCTCCGACATAATCCATGTATTCGGCATAGACATCCTTGTAGATCATATACCGGTTGACATAGCTGTATTCGCCCTTTTCGTCGATATACCGTATCAGACCGGGAATATCACCCGTAAGATCCGCAAGCTTTTTCCTTATAGCAAGTAATTCGGCACATGCCTTGTCGATCACAGTTTTTTGCGGAATATAACGCTCCTTGTTTTCCTCGATCAGCGCCTCAAATTCATCGATACCTATACTTTGACCGAATTCCGGCTTCGGAAGCTCACCTTTCAATCGCTGAACTATCATCTTTGACACTTCACGACAGGTATTACTGATTGTTTCTTCGTAAACCATGATTGCCTTGTCAAGCTTGTCCTGAGCGGCCTTAATCATGTCAGCAGTAGCCTTCTCGCCGCTTTGTCTGACTATTCCGTTCGAAAGAAACCATATATCCAGTGTCTTCTCGATAACCGGGATTGTTTTCTCAAGATTATCTGACAGAGATCCCTCCGTATCTCCGGCAGCCTTCATTGCCGTATCACTGACTATAACCTTAAACAGCTCCAAAGACAGCATCACATGAAGTATATTTTCCTTATAGCTAAGCTCTCC
>ONVB01000346.1 GCA_900321145.1 uncultured Eubacteriales bacterium
TCCATAGAAAAGAGAAATGTTGCGATGACAAGGGTTGCCGAGCTCATGGGAATGTCCTCGCTGATCGCCCATACAAAGACCGCAAGCATCGTGCACGAGGGAGTAAAAAAGAACGGAGTTATCATGGAATGGGTTACCGGAATGACACGTGAAAAGATCGGTGAGAGCAAGGAGCCTATCGACTGCAACTGCGAAGGAAAAGTCCTGCAGCAGCTCTCGGATATCGAAGTATTAGATTTCATATGCGGAAACGTGGACAGACACATGGGTAATCTTATCTACACGGTGGAGAACAATAAGATTGTCAGTGTCAAGGGTGTTGACAACGACAGCTCCTTTGGTAATCTTAAAGGTGTTCCCGGAGAGGAAACCTATCATATGGCTTTGCCCAAGGATATGCTTCTGATGCGTCACCGTACAGCATCCATGATTATGGGCTTGAAAAAAGAAGAGCTCGCGCTTGCTTTAGGAGACCTTATTGCAGAGGATGAGATAGACGATGCATGGAGTCGTGTGGAAGTATTAAAGGAGCAGATCAGAAGAAGCAGGGAAGAAAATCCGGAATCCGGAAGCCTGCGTTCGGGATACACCCGAATTCTCGCTGACCATGACAAAATGTGGGATGAGCTGGATATACCGACACTGGCAGCCGTTTCCAATAAGTCGGGTGCCAAATCCATTTACAAAAGGATGTCAGAGCAGTTCAAGACAAAGAAGACTGAGGCGGGAGTTGACAGATTGGCTATTATCGATGAATATGCACATCAGGAAAAAGCGGCTAAGAAAGCAGCCTTCTTGAATGTTAAGATACCGAAGAAGGGCCAGTTTACAGAGAATCAGCTTAAAGTTGCCGGGGGCTATGCTCCGGAAATAATAGTCAAAAAGGATCGCTTTAATTCCAAGCTCTACAGGGATATGGGCCTTACAGACATAACCGACTGCATCTATGTCGGCACTGAGAAGCTGAAGGATTACCTGAAAAAGAACTACAGCTTCAAGTATGAATACGGTAAGCCGGAAAAACTGAAGTGCTTCAGGGCATATATGTGTGCATTTGCGGCAAATTCGACTCTTACCATGACCTATGTTCATCCGCAGATCGGTAAGTCCGGAGAAACCGAGATTATTGTAGCTGACCTTGATTGCAGCTTTGAAGGTGAAACTGCCGAAATAAAGACCAAGAGGGAACAACTGATAAGTGAAGCAAGGCAGACGAGAACAGAACGCCATGCGGCAATCAGAAATGCACTAAGCAAAAAAACATCTAAAGAAAAGAACAAAAAGAAATCTTAAAGGGCACGGCCGACGGGCTGCCCCATGATGACAGGAGTCTCCTTACCCGATAAGGAGGCTTCTGTTATTTTATTGTCAAGCTCAAGTCTGTCCGGTTCGATAAGAAGTATGATGGTAGATCCGCCGTACTCAAAGAAGCCCTTCTCCGTACCTCGGGTGACGGTACCTGAAGTCATAAGATGGTTTTTTATCCTGCCGACAAGCATGGCACCGACCTCCATCTGGAGGACTCTGCCGAATTCACGGTTTTTGATGACCGTATACTCGCGGGAGTTCTCGTTAAATACGGGTGTGACTTCAAGAGCCACGGGGCGTACGGTATGAAGCACGCCGTCTATGTGGCGGTTGCAGGTTTTCTCTCCGCTTACGGCGTAGGCGTAGCGGTGATAGTGGTTTACACACAGCCTAAAGACTAAACACAGACCGCCGTTGTAGGCCTCTGCCACATGTCTGCTTTTAAGCAGACTGCTTACGGAGTATATGCTCTGCTTCACGGGAAATACGAGATCGTCCTCTATCTTATATGCGGTGAGAAGGCCGTCGCAGGGGGCACAGAGAACATTTTCGCCGGTATCAAACGGACGCATGCCGCAGGTAAGCGGCCGGCGGAAGAACTGGTTAAAGGTCTCGATACCGTCGGTGTCATACTCCGATACATCTATTCCGCATTTTTTTACAAAGTAGGGGATAACGGGCTTTGAAAGCTTCGTATCAAGAAAAGCACCGGCAATCTTGGAGACTGCCGGATGCGTAAGAGGCTTTAGCAATAATCTGCCCGGTATGGTGTTGTATAAAAAGTTCTTTGACATGAAGGTTTTCCTTATAAGTGTCCGTTGATCCTGTGCATAATGTAGATAATGAGCAGTATTATGAATTCGGCCGCTCCTATGCCGATCATTATAAGCACGCCCTTCATGGTAGGCTTTCTGAATGTGAACTTGCCCA
>ONVB01000130.1 GCA_900321145.1 uncultured Eubacteriales bacterium
GCACTTGTATTCATGGCTGCAGAGGATATGATAGTCAACGGCCTTAACGGCGGAAAGGTCAATATCATCAACAACAGCTACGATCCGAAGGTTGCCGAAAAGCATCTCATAAAGACCTACGCCGAGATCCAGGTTCCCGCAAAGTACAAGAAGGCTGAGGTTAAGGAGGGCGGAAAGCTCTTCGGAAAGTCTTCATCACCTGCAATGGATGCAGACTTAAAGAAGCTTCTCATGGATACCAAGATAGAAGAGATGCTCTTAAAGTCTGAGTGGCTGTGGCATCAGTTTGAGGACAAGGGTGCAAACCAGCAGACTCCCGAGGAGGCTACCTACAGCGTGGTATGTCTCGCAAAGGTTGTCGAGAAGCTCTTAGACAAGAAGGGCATGGGCGGAGCTCCGAAGGCGGATTCCGCACCGAACAAGAAGGTTATCATTACCAAGACCGGTAAGGTTATAGAGCTTTCGGATGAGGGACAGCAGAGCATGCCGAGCGGCAGCGGCTCAACCCTTACACCGAACGTTATAGAGAACCTGAACAACATCGTGGTTGCATTGAAGGATAAGTCTGAGGACAACGTAGCATATGTAAAGGCTTATGTGAATGACTGGCTTGATACCATAGTCGATGCAAGATTTGATAAGTTCACCATGCTTCAGCTCTTTGAGGCTGAGGAGCTCAGAAGCAAGACTCTTCAGGTTATCAAGAAGCTCAGAGCAGATTTACTGTAAGACACAAAAAAACCTTTACTATATAGGGAGGTATCGAAAGATACCTCCTTTTCTTCGCACTATGGTGTGAGTGTTGATGGATCTTTGAGTGACGCACCCGGGCCATACGACAGTGCACAGAAAAAAGCGACCAATTTGCTAAATCAGGACGTTCCTACGCATGCAATTCGCACGAAATCGAGAACTCGCTTCGCACGATAAAGCATGTGCTACGCTCAAACACACGATTTCTGAGCGAATTGCTTATGCTCCGTCACTGCTGATTTGACGCAAATTGCGCTAATCATTTCTGTTGCACTGTGTATGGCCTCGGGTGCTGGTTAAGACTAAGTGTCATCCTGAGCGAAGCGAAGGATCTTATTATGATAGAGAATTTCGATATAGAAGAAGAATTGAATAAGCTCCCGAAGCATCCCGGGATATACATAATGCACGATAAGCATGATGATATCCTCTACGTAGGGAAGGCGGTAAATCTGCACAACCGCGTGAGGCAGTACTTCAGAGCTGGGCACGGACATGGGGGCTCGCTGAAGATCGCGAGGATGGTTGAGCAGATTGCATACTTTGAATACATAGTGACTTCATCGGAAATGGAAGCGCTGGTCTTAGAGTGCAACCTGATCAAGGAACACAGACCGAAATACAACACAATGCTCAGGGATGACAAGGGTTATCCGTATATAAGGGTTACGGTTGATGAGGAGTATCCGAGGGTGCTTTACAGTCACAGGCTCGGTCATGACAAGGCAAAGTATTTCGGGCCATATACAAGCGCAAAGGCGGTTCATGACACCATCGACTTAGTGAACAAGCTGTATAACTTAAGAACCTGCAGTAAAAAGCTCCCGAAGGAGATAGGAAAGACAAGGCCGTGCATGTTTTATCAGATAGGGCAGTGCTCGGCGCCGTGTGCGGCTCTTATCAGCAGGGAGGACTACAGAAAGTCTGTAGATGACGCGATAGCTTTTCTTGGCGGTGATCAAAAGGATGCGGTGAAGATGCTCAAGGCCCGTATGCAGGCTTATGCGGATGCGCTTGAGTTTGAGAAGGCGGCTCAGACAAGGGACCTGCTTGAAAGCGTGGCGCACATTGCAGACAGGCAGCAGATGAGCAAGTCGTCCGGAGATGACAGGGATGTGATCGCATTTGCGGCAAACGAGAGAGACATAGTTATCACCGTATTTTTCGTGCGTGATGGAAAGCTTATCGGCAGGGAAAATCATCATATGAACGCAGAGCTTTACTCGGGTGAGGAGGACGTGCTCGCGGAATTTATAAAGCAGTTTTATATGGAACTTACAGAAACGCCGGGGGAGATACTTGTCAGTGCGGAGCCTTCGGACAGGGAGCTTATAGAGAGCTTCCTGTCTGAAAGGCAAGCCAGGAAGGTGGTCATAGCGGTCCCGCAGCGCGGGGATAAAAAGAGGCTGCTTGAGCTTGCGAAGGAGAACGCTGCCCTGGTACTCGCGCAGGACATGGAGAGGATAATCCGCAAGGAAAAGAGAACTATCGGCGCGGTAAACGATATCGCAGACCTCATAGGTATCAAAAGCGCCGCGCGCATGGAGGCATTTGACATATCGCATATTTCGGGTACGCTTTCCGTGGCTTCCATGGTAGTCTTTGAGAACGGAGAACCGAAGAAGACTGCCTACAGAAAGTTCAGGCTGAAAGCCTCCATCGGAAATGATGATTACACCTCTATGAAGGAAGTGCTCTCAAGACGTTTCACGGATGAGCGCATGCAGGTATACCCTGATGTGATCATGATGGACGGCGGACGCGGACAGGTGAACATAGCGACCATGGTGCTCGATTCGCTCGGGCTTGACATACCTGTATGCGGTATGGTAAAAGATGACAATCACCACACAAGAGGGCTTTATTATAACAACAAAGAGGTCGAGTTTCCCAAGAACAGCGAGGCTTTGCTGATGGTCACTGCACTGCAGGATGAGGCGCACAGGTTTGCTATCGAGTACCACAGGCAGCTCAGATCATCGGGGCAGGTGCACTCGATACTCGATGAGATACCCGGAGTCGGACCGTCGAGGAGGAAGGCGCTGTTAAAGCACTTCGAGAGTATAGAGCGGATCAAAGAAGCTACGGTCGTGGAGCTTAGCAAGGTGCCCGGCATACCGGAGAATGTGGCTAAGATAATTTATGAGTTTTTTCATAGGTGACGCACGACCGGCTTAGGTATGAACTACGCTGTGACCAGTGTCATTCTGAGGGCGAAAGCCCGAAGAATCTTAATAATAGAGGATCGGTAAATGAGACGATTTTATCCCAGAGAGTATTATACATCTGCATATGTTATCGATTTTGGCAAGTACTATGCCATGGGATACAGGGCTGTGCTTTTTGACCTCGACAATACCCTGGTAGAGCACGATGCACCTGCAAACGATGAAGCAAGGGCGTTGCTTCATTCGCTGCTTGATATGGGATTTTCCATCGGGTTTATATCCAACAATAAGGAGGAACGAGTCAAGTCCTTCAGGGAGGATGTGGTCGAAGGCCATCCGGAGTATGAGGACAGGGTTATATATACATATAAGGCCGGTAAACCGCTTGCAAAGGGGTACAGAAGTGCCATGGAGAAGCTTGGGACCGGTGAGATGAACACGATGTTTGTCGGAGATCAGATATTTACGGATATATGGGGAGCGAACAACGCGGGAGTAAGGAGCGTGCTCGTGAAGCCGATAGCAAAGCATGAGGAGATACAGATAGTCTTAAAGAGGATACCGGAGAAGCTGATACTTCGCATGTATCTTAAAAAGCATAAGCTCAGGGGAGAGTAGCGGTATGCACAAAAAAACACCGGCGCAAAGCCGGTGTTTTTTTACAGTTATTACATCTTGTTTACTGCAAGACTTAATCTTGAAATCTTTCTTGAAGCGTTGTTCTTATGATAGATACCCTTGGAAGCTGCCTTGTTGATCTCTGAAGCTGCAACCTTTAATGCTGCTTGAGCTGCATCCTTGTTTCCTGACTCTATAGCAGCCTCAACCTTCTTGATCATGGTCTTTACCTTGGACTTGATAGCCTTGTTTCTTAAGGTCTTAGTCTCGATCACGAGAATTCTCTTCTTTGCGGATTTGATGTTAGCCAACTTAGATTACCTCCATACTTAATGATCAGTCTAAAAGCTTTTACTATATAAGCACCATTGGTCAAGACACGACAGCGCCATGTACTCAGCCGCGGGGAAACCCCGATACAAGGCACCGGACCGGTGATTATCAGCATTACCGTGCTATCACGCACAGAGCATAGAATATCAAAAAGAAGCATCCGTGTCAAGAGTAAAAATAACAATAGTTGCTATGCTATCTTGAAAAACTGTACAAGTGCATATATAATGATGTCGGGGGCAGAAGGTGTTTTGCCTCAGGCTCAAGATACAGCATGGTGAACATGTTATCCGTAAGGATATGCAGGATAAATGCTCCGGCATATGATCTGTCAAAGGGGCGGCGTGCTCCCGAGGATACCGCAGGGGCTTAGGAAAGGGTTCATTATGATATATTATTTTCATGCGATTGTTATTCTGTCTGTTATTCTGTCCGGAATCTTCGTGTTGAGGTGGAGACGCGGTATTTCGGTACATTTCCCGATTATTTTTGTGTTCATACCGATCATCAATCTCGGATACCTGTCGGTTGCGACCTCCGGGAGTGTGGATGAGGCGCTCCTTGCAAACGGAATAGAGTATCTGGACGGGTGCTTCTTAGAGCTGTTTTTCTTCCTGTACATCATGAACTTCTGTAAGCTCAAGATGCCGAAGATACTTACGGCAATCCTGCTCGTGACAGGTTCGATGCTGCTGTTTTTCTCGATAAATACGGGAACGAACGGTTTGATGTATAAGAGTGCGGAGCTCAAGAAACTTGACGGCGTGTCTTATCTTGTGAAGGAATACGGTCCGATGCACACCGTCTACTATGTTATGATAGCATTTTACCTTATAGCGAACCTTTCCGTGATCATATACAGTCTGACCAGAAAGCATATATCCAAGAAGAATTCCGCGCTTCTGCTTTTTGTATATCTGGTGATCATACTTGCGTTTTTGTGCGGAAAGTCGTTTCACCCGGCCTTTGAGCTTCTTCCGGCATCGTATACCTTCTCGCAGATAGCCTTCCTGGTCATCATGAGCAAGATCACTCTGTATGATGCGACAGAAACAGCGGTAGCGAGTCTTGCCGACAAGGACAATATAGGCTTTGCTTCGTTTGACCTGAAGATGAGATATCTCGGATGCACCGATCCCGTGATAACGTGTCTGCCGGAGTTTGCGGATATGTACGTAGACAAAACATTGACAGCCGAGAATGAGAACTTCGCTTATATCATGAGCTGCATAGAAAGGCTTAAGAATAAAAACGGTACGCCGGTATTTTATGTATCAAGGAATGATATCAGCTACAAGGTCACGATAAGTTATCTTTATATAGGCAGGAAGATACGCGGATATCAGGTACGAACAGAAGATAATACTTTAGAGAACGAGAGACTCGAGGCGCTTCAACTGAAGGAGCGTCAGAAGGAGATGGAGTCCGAGATACTTAAGCTTGAGAAGTCTGCCGCAGAGTCAGCGAATGAAGCAAAGAGTACATTTCTGGCTCATATGTCGCATGAGATACGAACCCCGATCAATGCCATACTCGGAATGAACGAGATGGTTTTAAACGAGAGCAGTGAGGAAAAAATACGCGAATATTCGGAGAATATCAAGAGCGCCGGCAGAACGCTGATGTCCATCATCAACTCCATACTCGACTTTTCGAAGATCGAGGACGGCAAGATGGAGATAGTACCGGTACGCTATGAGACAGCGGTGCTTATCGGTGAACTGGAAAATGCCGTATCCGAACGTGCGAAGGCAAAGGGACTTGAACTGGAGATAAGGGCCGATGAGTCGCTTCCTTCCGCGATGGTCGGAGACGACATCAGGATCAAGCAGGTGATCACGAACCTTTTGACAAATGCCATAAAGTATACCGATGAAGGAAGTGTTACTCTGAGGATAAAGAAGCTCAGTGAGTCGGACGGAGATATATCGGTCTTTGTGGGCGTAACCGATACCGGCATAGGAATAAAGGAAGAGGACTTAAGCAGCCTTACGGAATCCTTTAAGAGACTTGAGGTGAACAGAAACAGATCCATAGAGGGCACGGGCTTAGGGCTGAATATAGTATCCGGTCTGCTGAAGATGATGGGAAGCGACTTAAAGGTAAGCAGTATGTACGGCAAGGGGTCGTCGTTCAGCTTCGTGCTTTCGCAGAAGATTGATAATGCCACACCGATGGGAGACTATCATGCAGGGACCGACATGGGAGAGCACAGCAGTACGGAGAATGAGAAGCCGAGCTTCCCTGATGCCAGGGTCCTTGTTGTGGATGACAACGATATGAACCTTGTTGTGGCAAGAAACCTTTTGAGGCTATACGGGATCAGCTCCGATACCGCCGAGTCCGGCGAAGAGGCTCTTGAGATCCTTGCGAGAAAGGAATATGACATCGTATTTTTAGATCATATGATGCCGGAGATGGACGGTATAGAGACATTGCGAAAGATAAGGATAAGGCATCTTATACCGGGGGACACCGTTATTATCGCGCTGACCGCAAATGCAATCTCGGGAGTGAAAGAGATGTATTTAAACGAAGGCTTCGACGATTATATCTCCAAGCCTATAGAACCGCCTGTACTCGAAAATGTGTTGACGAAGTATCTGGCTGCTGATCGGTAACGATAAAACAGCAGGCAGAGGAATTGCTTGCGTGAAGGATGCATAAATGGTACAATATCAAAGATTGGGTAAATAGGTAAAGCAAGAAGGAAAATAATATGTCTAAGGTATACAGCCGTATTCAGGTGGCATGTGTGATCAGCATAGCTGCATTTATCTTGAGCTTCGCACTCTGCCTGCTTGTGTGGAACAACCGGGCGCTTGTGAAGGGCTTTTCGTCCGATACGGGAGGAATTTCTCCGGGAACTACGGGGCTTACGGCGTTTGAAAAACAGCTTATCTATACACAGCTGACAGACAGCTTTGTTGACAGTAAGGCAAAGAGCTATGAGATAGCGGGATATAAGCTTTCCAAACGGAATACGAGGGTCCTTGACGATTTCAAAAAAAAATACCTGAGAGCCGAATGGATTTCTCTTATTTCGGGTGTGCTGACCGTGCTATTTATGGCAAAACTTAAGAAAAGAAGGATGTTTGACGCATTTGTGACAGGAGGTGTGCTGGCGGGGGCGTGTACTGCGTTAAACGCTATGCTCCTTATGCTTTTAAGAACCGATACGGCCTTAAGTATAAAGGCGGCCATCTTTCACGGTGAGTACGATTTCCTTACGGGTGATGATGTTTTAAAAAGTCTGCTTCCTTCCGATTTCTTTGGCAGGATGGCGGGGCTGTATGTGCTTTATGTGGTGCTTCTTGCACTTATATTTGCATTTATCAAGTGGTTTATAGGCTTTTTGGGAAGACCGCACAGATTTTAGTTTTATCACATAAAAACGGAGGTACGATATGAACAAGAGACTTGAAGACTGGGTTAACTGGGTACTCTATGATGAGCTTAAAAGAGGAGAGCTGAACGCTCCGAAGCACCTCCTGGGTATCCATGACTACGGCGAGGGACAGGTTATAACCTGCTACAGACCTTATGCAAACAAGGTTACTGTTGCGACATCTGCGGGAAAGGGCGAGTCGGAGCTTGAGGAGCTTGCTGACGGCTTCTACGGCATATATTTCCCGAAGAAGAAATTCAAGGACAAAAAGTATAAGATCACGACTCAGTATCAGGACGGAACCTCTGTGACAACGGCGGACTGCTATGCATTTGACGGACAGATATCCGATTATGATGTATACCTCTTTGCAGAGGGAAAGAATTATGATATATATGAAAAGCTCGGTGCACACCCTATGACCATAGACGGGGTAAAGGGTACATACTTTGCGGTATGGGCACCTCATGCAAGAAGAGTGTCGGTTGTGGGAAGCTTCAATATGTGGGACGGAAACCTGCATCCGATGCAGCTTCACCCGGCATCGGGTATATATGAGCTTTTTATACCGGATGTTGAACCCGGAGCTATATACAAGTATCAGATATTGACACGTGACGGTGACATACTATACAAGGCCGATCCGTACGGCAACTACAACCAGATGAGACCCGAGAATGCAAGCGTTGTCGCTGACATCAGCTCTTACAAGTGGACCGACACAAAGTGGATCGAGGAGAGAAACAGGGTCAGCCGTGTACAGCGCATGAAGAGTCCCGTATCCATATATGAGTGTCACCTTGGCTCATGGAAGAAGAAGGACGAGGATTCGGACTTCGGCTTCTATAACTACCGTGAGATGGCTCAGATGATCGGTGATTATGTGAAGGAGATGGGTTACACTCATGTGGAGCTTATGGGTATAGCGGAGTATCCCTTCGACGGTTCATGGGGCTATCAGGTAACGAATTACTATGCTCCCACAAGCCGTTACGGAACCCCCGAGGACTTTATGTACTTTATAGACCACATGCACAAGCTCGGCATAGGCGTTATCCTTGACTGGGTACCGGCACATTTCCCGAGAGATGCACACGGTCTCGGACGCTTCGACGGCATGCCTCTCTACGAGCATCCGGATCCGCGCCGCGGTGAGCATCCCGATTGGGGCACCTACATCTTTGATTACGGCAGGAACGAGGTGTCGAACTTCCTTACCGCAAATGCGCTCTTCTGGGTCGAGAAGTTCCATGTGGATGCGCTTCGTGTGGATGCGGTCGCTTCCATGCTTTACCTTGACTAC
>ONVB01000057.1 GCA_900321145.1 uncultured Eubacteriales bacterium
CCGAAGTCGCTTCGAGAAAAGATCTCCGACGATGTGACTTTTGTTAAGGAGGTAACCCGCCAGGAGTCGAGCTCCGACGGTACGGTAAAGTTCTTGTACGAGCTTTCCGACGGTCAGATGGTCGAGACGGTGTGGATGCCGCATGATTACGGCATATCCATATGCATATCCTCGCAGGCGGGCTGCAGGATGGGCTGTGCCTTCTGTGCGTCTACGATAGGAGGACTGGTCAGGAATCTTACGGCTGCCGAGATGCTCGAGCAGATATATGCATCCATGAGGGCCATGGGAAAGAGAGTGTCTAATGTGGTAGTCATGGGGACCGGGGAACCGCTCGACAACTATGACAATCTGCTGAGGTTTATCAGACTTATCACTCACGAAAAGGGCTTTAACCTGTCTGCGAGAAGCATAACGGTGTCAACCTGCGGTATAGTTCCGAATATACTGAGACTTGCGGAGGAGAATCTTCCCATTACCCTGGCATTGTCCCTTCATGCAACGACAGACGAGGAGAGAAAGGCTCTTATGCCGGTAGCATATAAGTATACGGTAGCTGAAACGCTGGCTGCCTGCGATGAGTATTTTAACAAGACCGGCAGACGGGTTTCCTATGAATACAGTCTGGTCAAGGGGGTAAATGACAGTGAGGAGCACGCAGAAAGGCTGTCCAAACTGCTTAAAGGTCGCAATGCTCATGTGAATCTTATACCTGTAAACCCTGTAAAAGAGCGCAGCTTTAGTGCAAGTGATACAAACATGGTCAATAAATTCAAATTTATACTTGAAAAAAAATCAATAAATGGTACTATTAGAAGGAGTGTGGGTAGCGATATTGACGCTGCATGCGGACAACTTCGTCGTAAAATGACCCGTACTATGGAGGAAGAAACTGATGAAGTCTTACGGAAAGACTGACAGAGGCAATAAGCGCTCTAACAATCAGGATTCTATATTTGCGAGCGATACTCCTGTAGGACCGCTTCCGAATCTATACATAGTTGCTGACGGAATGGGCGGACACAGGGCCGGTGATAAGGCATCGAAGATGGCGGTTGATATAACTGTCGATTTTGTCAGCCGGTCTACTCTTGAGAATCCTGTTGCGATACTAAAGCGCGCCATTATATTCGCAAATAATGAGATATACAAAGCCGCATCTCAGGATCCTGACCTGAATGGTATGGGCACGACCCTGGTGGCTGCCTGTGCTTATGATGATAAGCTCTTTGTGGCAAATGTCGGTGATTCGAGACTCTATGCAGTCGACCAGGACATAAAGCAGATAACCATGGATCACTCCCTGGTTGAGGAGCTTATAAGAAGCGGAGAACTTGAGAGAAAGCGGGGGAGAAATCACCCCGAGAGGAATATCATCACGAGGGCACTCGGCTCGAAAGATGAGGTTATTCCTGATTTTTTTGAGATAGATATAAAACCCGGAGACAGATTCTTGCTTTGTTCGGATGGATTGTCCAACATGGTTGAGAATGATGAGATAAAGGATATTATGATTCAGGACAAGAGCCTGATGGATATAACAAATGAGCTCGTGGACAGAGCAAATTATTACGGCGGTTCGGATAATATTTCCGCAATCGTCGTCGGAAAGTAGGTAAGGGATTATGTTAAAACCGGGAACACTGTTGTGTGACAGGTATAAAGTTTTAGAAGAAGTCGGTTCCGGCGGCATGTCAAATGTGTACAAGTCACAGGACATGAAGCTTAACAGATATGTGGCTGTAAAGGTTTTAAAACCTGAGTTTTCGAGAGACAGAAATTTTGTGACAAAGTTTCGCATAGAGGCACAGGCCTCGGCGGGGCTTTCACATCCTAATATTGTAAATGTATACGATGTCGTGGAAGAAGACGGCATGTATTTTATTGTGATGGAGTTTGTGGACGGTATCACGCTCAAGGAGTATATTGAGGAGAACGGAAGACTATCCATGGATAAGGCTCTCGATGTGTCTATCCAGATAGCGTCCGGCTTAGAAGAGGCTCATGAGCATCATATCATTCACAGAGATATCAAACCCCAGAATATAATCGTATCAAGAAACGGCAACATCAAGGTGACCGACTTCGGTATAGCGAAGGCGGCTACATCCAATACTCTGACCTCCGGTCAGATGGGCAGTGTTCATTATATCTCCCCGGAGCAGGCAAGAGGCGGCTATTCTGATGAGAAGAGTGATATCTATTCGCTCGGAATAACAATGTATGAGATGGTTACGGGCAGGGTTCCGTTTGAAGGTGAGAACAATGTATCGGTCGCGCTGATGCATATCCAAAACGAGATCATCCCGCCGAGGCAGTACTATCCGGAGATTTATTCGAGCCTTGAGAAGGTTATCCTGAAGGCTACACAAAAGAAGCCGGAGAGAAGATATCTTACGGCGAGTGCGCTTATTGCCGACTTAAAGAGAGTTCAGAATAATCCGAACATAGATGCCGTGGGATCGACGAATGCCCAGAGTCCGAAGAACGGTAATACCAAGGAGTTTACCAAGGAGGATATGGAGGAGATCAGGAATAAGAGTCAGGTGAAGCCGAGCTATATCCCCGAGCAGCCTGTGAATAATAACAGGGCTGCCTCCGTGCCTACGGTAGCTTCATTTTCAAATGAGATGGAGGAGCTTACCCCTGTCGGGACGAACTCAAGTCCTCGCGTTGACAACAGCAGGATAGAGGAGCTTATAAATGAAGAGGACTCCTGGGAGCGTGAGATGCAGGAGGAGGAAGAGCTCGAGGCAAAGCGTGAGGCGGATAGAAGAGCAGAGGCTCAGAGAAGGAGAGCCAACAGCATAAAGAAGGTTCCCGATTATGAGGATGACAGCTATGCTCCGTCAAGATATAAGGACGATGATGACGAGGGCGGCATAGATCCGAACTTAAAGCTTGCGGTAACTATCGCAGGTGTTGCTACAGCGCTTATAATAATGATCATTCTTTTTGTGATCATAGGAAATACGACAGGACTTTTCAAGTTCGGCGGAAACAGTGACAAGACGACAACTGCTGCGGCTTCCACGGAAGAGGGCATCACAACAGAGAAGGTTCAGACCTTTGAGATGATCGATGTTGTCGGTGATCGCGAGGACGGTGCCAAGAAGAGACTTGAAAAGGCCGGATTTACAAATGTTACATTTACCCATGTGAAGGATGACAAGACACAGGAAGGCTATGTCATTTCTCAGAACTATGAGGAGGGCAGAAAGATCCCGGCAGATGCGGATATCGAGATCAAAGTAAGTGCAGGTGTCGAGGAGATAGAGGTTCCGGATGTCACAGGTCAGGCCGATGACAGAGCAGTGACCATTCTTACCGAGGCGGGCTTCCACCCGATACATGGTTATGAGTTCTCCGAGACTGTGGAGAAAGATAAGGTTATAAAGACTGTACCCGCTGCGGGCTCTATGCTAGGAAAGGGACAGGATGTGACAGTGATAGTAAGCAACGGATCCGAGAAGAAAGAAGTTGTCGCTCCGAGACTTGCGGGGCTTACGGAAGTACAGGCAAGAAATAAGCTTTCCGAGGTCAAGCTCAATACCGGTACGGTGTCTCATCAGTACAGTGATACTGTAACCGAGGGTTTAGTCGTAAGTCAGAGTATACCCGAGGGTACAAATATGGATGAAGGCGCTTCGATAGACTTTGTGATAAGCGATGGTCCCGAGCCTAAGCCTGTAACTTATACGGCGTCAATATCGGGAGATATTACTCTTAATGACGAAACCTTAGACGGAACCGCAGTATCGGTAAGAGTTCTGTTCAACGGAAATGTTATCGCTTCAAAGGATGTAACCGTTACCGCGGGAGGCACCTATAATATTACCGCAAGTGTTCCGGAGCTTTCGGAGCAGAGCGGTTCTGCCGATTTCGAGATAGTAGATGCAAGCGGAGTAAATGTTACCGCTTCATTTACAAAGGGAGAAGTAAGCATTTCTTACGCGGAGGATGCTCAGTAGGCATGGCGGAAAAGGAACTGCGTATAAAAGGAAAGATAGTAAAGGGTTTGGGCGGATTTTATTATGTCCGCCCATATACTTTTGATAAAGATCTGTCGGGTTTTTCGGATACTGATGATACCGAATACGAATGCAGGGCAAGAGGGCTCTTCAGAAAGGACGGAGTAAAGCCGCTGGTGGGCGATGACTGCGTGGTCGAGGTTATAAGTAGCGAGGCGAGAACCGGATATGTGACGGAGCTTATTACAAGAAAAAACAGATTATTAAGACCTGAAGTAGCAAATGTGGATCAGGCGTTAATTATCATGGCATTAAGCCGGCCGGAGCCGAATTTCAATCTGCTTGACCGGCTTTTGGTGAGTATAGAGTTAAATGATGTTACCCCGGTGATAGTATTCAACAAGGCAGATACGGTGAGTGCCGAGGATGCGGATTACAGCGTAGGTGCCTACAGCGGTTCGGGCTATGAGGTCATATGCGCCGCATTTCATGAAGGCATAGGCGTGGACAGGATAAAAGAACTGATAAAGGGGAAGACTACGGCACTTTGCGGACCTTCGGGCGTGGGCAAGTCCACTCTGTTCAATATCTTAAGTCCGGTCAGGAAGAGTGAGACCGGAGATGTGAGTGAGAAGATAAAAAGAGGCAGGCATACCACAAGGCAGAGCGAGCTTATATGCGTAGGCGAGGATACATTTCTTTTGGATACTCCGGGCTTTTCGTCTATCATGATAGAAAGCGGGATAGAGGCCGAGGACCTCAGGTTTTACTATCCGGAGTTTTCGGGCTGCGAGGGCAGATGCCGTTTTAACGGATGTACACATACATCGGAACCGGATTGCTGCAGGGAAGGGCTTATCGCAGAAGGTAAGCTGTCGAAGCTTAGATATGAGAATTACAAGGCGTTGTTCAGCGAATTGAAAAACAGGAGGAAATGGTAGATGTGTATATTGGCGCCGTCATTGCTTGCGGCTGATTTTTCAAGAGTGGGGGAACAGCTGAAAATACTGGAACAGGAGAATATAAGCTGGCTTCATTTGGATGTGATGGACGGAATGTTCGTGCCGAACATTTCCTTCGGACAGCCTCTTATATCCAGCCTGAGGAAGAAGTCAAAGCTGTTTTTTGACGTGCACATGATGGTGGAGGATCCGATAAGGTATGTGTCTGACTTCGCGGCCTGTGGGGCGGATATGATAACCTTTCACTTCGAGGCGGCAAGAAAGCCTGATAAGGTAATAGACATGATAAAGGAGCTGGGAGTCAGGGCAAGTATGTCAGTGAAGCCTGCGACCCCGGTTGAGGTGTTAAAGCCTTATATAGATAAGCTTGATATGATTTTGGTAATGAGTGTGGAGCCGGGCTTCGGCGGACAGAAGTTTATGCCGGCAGCCTTAGATAAGCTTCGTGGGGCGAGGGAGATGATCGAGGCCTCCGGAAGAGATATAAGGCTTGAAGTAGACGGCGGAGTGACTGCCGAGAATATAAGCTCTATAGCAGGAGCGGGTGCGGATGTTTTGGTTGCGGGATCGAGTGTATTTTCGGGTGATATCGCGGCAAATATTAGATTACTTACGGAGAAGCTAAGGTGAACAGTGAGTCCGGTTATTTTGCGGGAAGAAGGCTGAACGGAATAGTAGGGGCCATGTGCTACATTTCCGCTGTTATGAGCGGGCTTGTTTTTGTGATGGTTCCGGGAGAACTGTATGTATACGGAGCTTCGCGCGCATGGTTTGTGTTCGGGGTTTTGATCGCGCTTTCACTTTCATGGCTGGTAATACCCGTAAAGCTCAACGATTACTGCATAAAGACGGGAACGGTGTCGCTTCCGTTTTTTATGTCGCTCAGATATAAGGAAAAGAAACCTGCTGTCCGCAGGCTGATAGCGGTGATAGTGGCGGGGGTTATGGCTGTAATAGGCGCCGGACTTGTGTCTGACGGAGCGAAAGCGCTTGCATTGTTCTCGGGAGGAAGAATAGGTTACGAGCCGGCTGTATTTATTATCATCCTTACTATCATGATATATGTGATCCCGTTTGGGTTTAACGGACTTAACACGGTCGGTACGGTTGGTTTTGTTCTTATGATGCTGGTCTTTATCACGATTCCGGTGCTTATCGTGATCGCCATGGGCGGACACGGTTTCGTTGCGGGAATATCCTCGTCAAGACCCGGATGTACGGTCAGTGACTTCCTGAATATAACAAAATCAGGCATGGACAATATAGCGATAAGCAGTGTGATCGGAGGTCTGACAAGAGGCATGGCATATTTCGTGCTGCCTGTGCTTTTGCTCTATTACACTACTTATAAAAGCGAGAAAAAGCTTTTGCTGTCAAGAAGGTTTTCGCTCTCGGCAGTGCTTGTCGTCATGGTGTCCGCATGTGTGATCGGGGTTATGGGAAGGGCGTTTCTTGCACCGAAGGTATATGTATCGGGCGAGTATCCCGGTATGAATATTTACCGCGAGATCACGGAAAAGCTTCAACACCTGGGGCTGATGCCCGCAGCGGTGGGCGTGCTCATGTATACAGGACTTGTGCTTGCATATATAACGACTGCGGATAAGTGCATATATCTGGTGACTTCAACGATATCCGACGAGATATGCGCCGGTCCGGGGCGCAGGAATAAAAGGCTTGTGTATATGCTCACCGGATTTATCGTTCTTGTTCTGGCAGCTGTCGCTTCGATAGTATTCCGGGATAAGCTTAAGGCATGGAGCGAGGTAAGCCTTGAGTTGATGGCGGTGACCTTAGGTCCGGTGCTGATGACATCTCTTTATGCAAGGCGCATGAACAGAGCGGGAGTTTTTGCCGGCGTTTTTGCCGGAGCGCTGACACTTATTGTATGGAAGGTGACCGGAATCGAAGAAAAGACGCTTATAAACTGTATGCCGGCAGGGTTTGTTATAAATCTTATTGCATCTGCTTTTGCTTCGTTTATCACAGGCGGCCCGGGTGAAGAAGTTGATAAGGAATTCGAGGATGTCAGATACGGATTGATAGATTAGCATAATAATGAAAATAAAAACTGCCGGAGAGCAGTCCGGCAGTCTTTATGGTATATCGTTAAGAGAGGATTTATGAAAAAAACTATGATTACAATATAAAGTATAATTATGAACAGAATATGAATAACAAGATAACATTAAGTAAACAAGACCTGATTTCGTTGACACTTAATTTGCCGATAAAGTAGAATATCGGCTGAAGCGGGGGACAGAGTAAAGTGATCTGTGAAATGCTTCTTC
Organism: uncultured Eubacteriales bacterium; assembly: GCA_900321145.1. GTDB lineage: Bacteria > Bacillota > Clostridia > Lachnospirales > Lachnospiraceae > Coprococcus_C. Next base: position 7,225 of record ONVB01000057.1, read on the forward strand.
GGGCTGAAGGATCTCAGGGGCAAGGGGGACACATGGAAAAGGTGAAGTTTTACGGTAAGGTCAGAACCAGGGACTCGGTCATGAAGAGACCTTACTATGTCATAAAGTATAAGTATCCCGAGGACGGAGAGAAAAGTCCTTACAGGGAGAAATGGATCGCGGGAAATGCATCGAGGGAATTCCTTGATGAGGGGTTTCTTGCGCTTTTTTTTGCTCTTAAGAATGTAGAGCGGATGTATGAAAATGCCGAAGCACTTGAGGTTAAGTTTAAGGTTACGGTGGATAATAAGGCTGTTGTGGAGGATGTGAAGACTGTAAGGATAGCGACCGAGTGGCCTTACTCCATGACGGACAGGGATTTCTATGACACCAAGTCTTATGCCAAGTGTGCCTACCTTGACCATAGCGATGTGCTTTCGGGAAATGTGTACCCGAGTCCGGAGGCTACCATAGGCTCAAATCCGAGACCTCTTGAGTACTCCATATACAGCGAGCTTTTCACAAACCGTATATGGACCGACAGTATAGCGGGACTCGGCTACAGAAGAGTGCTTGGTGACCTTATGGAGAAGGTTGGCAACAAGCCGTATATATCCATAAGGGCTACGATAGAGGGATATACTCCGAGTGAGATCCCGGACAGACTGTTTGAAAAGCTTGAAGCGTATTACACGCAGGTTATAAAGAATACCGACAGGTATACCAAGGGAGAGGTCGTACTTAAGAGCCTGGGCATGAAAACCGATGAGGCTATCAGGCTTATAAAAGAGCAGGAGTTTACCGAGGACACATTTACGGATGGTGAGCTTGCACTGCTCAGAAATTCCCTGAAAAGAATTACTGACTATACAATTAGTCATTATGACGATTTGTGTAGTCAGGATGAGGAGAATGTGGGTAAGCTTAAAAGTATCAGGGAGGATATAATAGCAAAGTCTCCTCTTGATGATACAAATGTGATGAAGCTTTACAAATATATAGAAGAGTTGATCGACTCCGAAAAAAAGTACGGTACACTGCCTTATATCAGGCAGACCCGCCTGGGCGGTATCATAGGCGAGCTTCTCGGTATCCCCTACATCAAGGATCATATGAACTACCGAGTATATGATATAAGGAATCCGGAGAACCTGGAGAGATATAAGGATGATAAGCCTCTCGAAATAGCGGATATCAGAGGATATATCGATGAATACACCGACCCGGCCCGGCTTGACGGTTTCCTGAAGAAGGAAGGCCTGGATGCAAGTGTGGACAGAGTGATCGGGATGGGGCTTGATGTGTGGGACAGAAAGCAGAGATTCAGAAATGAATATATGAAGACTTTGAGCCTTGTGCTCGCACTTATCGCCGCATCCGGAAGGATACTCGGTATAGAACAGGAGGATCTCTCCTACCTTGAGCTGCCGGATTTTCTGAGCTACCACAGCAGGGATGCGTACATGGGGATGATAGAGGAAAGGCGAAATGTATATCACTCTTATTGCTCGCTTATGCTCCCGAATCTGATAAGAGGAGTCGGAGACATAGATGTTATAGATATCGATCAGGAGGAAGGCTTATAATGTCAGACAGGAAAACCAAGCTTTGCGTACTCTTTCCGGGAAGAAATTACAGCTGTGACAAGCCGCTGCTTTATTATGCGGGAAGGGTGTTTGCCTCGAGGGGATATGAGGTGGTGACTCTTGATTACAATCCGGTGCTTAAAGGAGACAAGGAAAATATTCCTTCGCTTATAGAACAGGCGTGGAGCTTCACGGAGAAGGTATTGGATGATATCGGCTTCTCCGATTATGAGGATGTGGTTTTTGTCTCTAAGAGCATAGGTACGGCGGTGGCCGGAAAGGCATCCGAAAAGTACTGTAAAAGGACGAGGCATATATATCTGACACCGGTTGCGGAGGCTCTTGTATATATGAGGAGAGGTACCTGCATAGTGGTTGCGGGCAAGGAAGACAAGATACTCGATTCAACAAGGCTCAAGATATACTGTGCCGGTGAGGATGTGGCCCTGAAACAGTTTGATGATGTGGGACATTCTCTTGAAGATTTCAAGGACATGAGCAAGACATTGGCAATCCTGATGGTTGTTATCAGGCTTTACAATGAGTTTTAAAAATATTATAATAAATCGATATGCGTTTTTGCGGTGTAAAGCATTTTATGAAAAGATTCTGCCGGCTTGTGCCTCGGAATGATATGAGGCCGTTTCGGGCAAAAGTGAGGAATCTTAAGGAGGAGGCGACCAATGGGTTTTTTTAAGGATTTTAAAAGGGATTTCGCACAGGCTGTGAATGAACTTATGCCTGAGGACGGCGAGCTTTCAAGTGAATATGATGATGAGGATATGGTCAACACCTTCGATGAGGACGTTGATGAAGATATGGATGAGGATGTCGGAACGGATATAGCTCCGGAAGACCTTATGGACGAAGAGTTTGAGGATACGGGAGAACCGGCGGTCGAGACTTTATCGGCAAGGGAGGATGAGCAGGATGATGAGATTTTTGTCCCCGCGACGGATAATAAGGATTCTGATAGCGATGAAGCTTTCGGAGAAAAAGCGTATGAAGCGGCTTTCGGAACCGGAGAAGGATCCGGAGGAGTGCTGCCTGAAAACCTGCTGTCGGGAGAAGAAGCGGAAAAAGACAAAGAAAACGAATATGATCAAGAGGATGCGGAAGCTGAGGAGGATGAGGAGGCTGAAGAAGCTGACTCGGAAGCTGAGGAGACTGAGGAAGCGGACGAAGAAGACCTTGATGAATCAGAGGAAGACAGCATGACAGAGCACGAATCCATGAGCATAGATGCCGCAGTATTTGAGACGCTTGAGAAGGAAGCTGAAAACGATCTTGTAGATGATGCTGATGAGGTGGATGATATGTATGACAGCGATATCAAAACTAAGGATGCTATGACCGAGAAGAGGGAAAACGTCGACAGCGTGATGTCCGATGACACAACCTACATTACCAAGGGTACAAAAATCAAAGGTGATATAGAGACGGATGGCGGAGTCGATGTCCTTGGTTCCGTGACGGGCAACATAAAGTGTATGGGCAAGCTCATTTTAGGCGGAACTGTAAAGGGCAACGTGAATGCAGGTGAGATATATGCAAATGCCGCGAAGATCGAGGGCGAGGTCGTTGCCGAAGGCGGCGTAAAGATCGGAGTAGGTTCGGTAGTCATCGGAAATATTACCGCAACCTCGGCTATCGTTTCGGGGGCGGTGAACGGTGACATAGACATAAAGGGACCCGTGATAGTCGATTCCACAGCGGTGATCATGGGAAATATCAAATCGCGTACGGTACAGATCAATAACGGTGCCGTTATAGAGGGCTTCTGTTCGCAGTGCTACTCGGAGATAGACGTAAAGAGTTTCTTTGGAAATGCGGAATAAAAATAATACTTTGAAGGGAGTACAAATGGATATCAAGAGAATTTTGCTTAAGCTTTCCGGTGAGGCGCTGGCCGGCGAAAAGCATACCGGTTTTGACCAGACTACCGTGGACGGCGTGGCAAGGCAGATCGCCGAGGTGGTAAAAAAAGGAATACAGGTCAGTGTAGTTATAGGAGGAGGTAATTTCTGGAGAGGAAGAACCTCAGAGGATATGGACAGAGTGAGAGCCGATCAGATCGGTATGCTTGCGACTGTGATGAATGCAATCTACACTTCGGACGCCGTAAGGCGTGCGGGAGTGAAGACACATGTTATGACGCCGTTTGCCGTGGGTGCCATGACCGAACCCTTCAACAGGGACAAAGCCATAGAATACCTGGAAGCCGGCGAGGTATGCTTCTTTGCCGGAGGGACGGGACATCCGTATTTCTCCACGGATACGGCTACGGTACTCAGGGCTGTGGAGACGAAGTCGGATGCCATGCTCTTTGCAAAGGCGATAGACGGAGTATATGACAGTGATCCGAATGTCAATCCGGATGCAAAGAAGTTCGACAGGATCTCCTACAAGCAGATCATAGAGGAAAAGCTCGGAGTGATAGATCTTGCTTCCGCTGTACTTGCGGAGGAAAACAGGATGCCCATGCTTCTCTTTAAGCTTGACGGGGAAAAGAGCATAGTGGATGCTTTGACGGGACATTTCAACGGAACTGAAGTTACGATAGAATAATAAGTGTAAAGCAGATAACGGAGGAAGATAAAATGTTAAAAGAATACGAGAACAAGATGCAGAAGACAGTTGACAGCCTTAATACAGAGTATGCTTCGATAAGGGCAGGACGTGCGAATCCCCACATTCTGGATAAGCTCAGAGTGGATTATTACGGAACTCCCACCCCTATCCAGCAGGTGGCGAACGTAAGCGTACCCGAGGCGAGAACCCTTATGATAGCACCGTGGGAGCCGAGCCTTATCAAGGAGATCCAGAAGGCAATCCTGAACTCGGACCTCGGTATCAACCCCAACAATGACGGCAAGAGTGTGATTCTCAACTTCCCGGAGCTTACCGAGGACAGACGTAAGGAGATCGCAAAGGATATCAAGAAGAAGGGCGAGGATGCCAAGGTAGCCATAAGAAATATAAGGCGTGACGCAAATGAAGCTGTCAAGAAGCAGAACAAGGCCGGCGAGATCTCCGAGGATGAGATGAAGAATGCAGAGACCGATATCCAGGAGCTTACCGACAAGTTCGTAGGCATCGTAGAGAAGGCCGTAGAGGCCAAGACCAAGGAAATCATGACGGTATAATCCATATGGCAAAGAAGACGGAAGAATCAGATATTTCGGAATTGAAGATACCCGGGCATGTAGCGATAATAATGGACGGTAACGGCCGTTGGGCCAAAAAGCGGCTTTTGCCGCGGAATATGGGACACAGAGCCGGTGCGAAGACCATGGAGGATATATGTGAGGATGCCTGGGATTTGGGGATCAAGTACCTTACTTTGTATGCCTTTTCGACCGAGAACTGGAAGAGGTCGGAGGAGGAGGTTACAGGAATCATGAACCTTCTCAGAAAATATCTTGTTGACTGTGTGGAGCGTTCGGCGAAGAACAATATGCGCGTGCGCATAATAGGTGACAGGACTGCACTTGATGAGGACATACAGGAGAAGATAGCGCATCTCGAAGAGGTGTCGAAGATATATACCGGTCTCAATCTCACCATAGCCATAAACTACGGCGGACGCGACGAGCTTCGGCGTGCCGTGACCGCTATGGCGGAAGAGGCGGCTAAGGGAGAGCTTGCTCCGGGGGATGTAACAGAGCAGTACATTTCCTCGAAGCTTGACACGCGTGAACTGCCGGATCCGGATCTTTTGATAAGGACCAGCGGAGAGCTAAGAACCTCCAATTTCCTTATCTGGCAGCTTGCTTATACAGAATTTTATTTTACGGACTGTCTGTGGCCCGATTTTAACAAGGACGAGCTTATCAAAGCGATAAGGTATTATAACGGGCGTGACAGACGGTACGGCGGAGTTTGATATATGTTTAAAACAAGGTTACTCAGTGGGATTGTTTTGGTGATACTTATTGCGGCGGCGCTCATACCCGGCGGCTATGTAACCCTTGCGGCCATGCTCATCATATCTTACGTGGGTGTGTTTGAGCTGCTTAGGGTGTACGGCATAGAGACAAGGCTCATAGGCTGGATATCCTATGTGGCTACGGGGCTGCTTTATATACTGCTCGCCTGTGACTGGGCAGCGTATATTTTGCCGCTTATCATAGCGTTTATCATCATCCTTCTCGGCGTGTATGTATTTGCATATCCGAGTTTCAGCGATAAGGAGGTTATGGCCGCTCTCTTTTCCTTCATGTATGTGGCGCTCATGCTTTCTTTTGTGTATCGCATAAGGGTACTCGCGCACGGCGGCGCGCTTGTGGTCATGGTGTTTGTGTGCTCATGGGTTAACGATACTCTTGCATACTGTGCGGGTATTACGCTCGGCAAGCATAAGATGTCGCCGAAGCTTTCACCCAAAAAGAGCGTGGAGGGACTGATAGGCGGACTGCTCGGTTCGTTCCTTGTGGGTCTCGGATACGGTTTTTTCTTCAATGCACAGGTTGAGGAGATCGCGCATGCGCCGATCGTTTTTGCTGTGGCAGGACTGCTCGGAGCAGCGGTATCTGTCATAGGAGACCTTGCCGCTTCGGCCATAAAGAGAAATAACGATATAAAGGACTATGGTACCCTGATACCCGGTCACGGCGGAGTTTTGGACCGGTTTGACAGCATCATAATCACGGCGCCGATAGTTTATTACTGTTTTGCGTATTTGCTGTAGATGATTTACGGGGCAGTGTAAAGAAGATTATGAAAACATAGAACCGTCATAAGGGATCCACCGCAAGCGGTACCCCTTATGACAAGTGTTGGAGGATAATATATGAGAAGGGTTGCTGTCTTAGGCTCTACCGGTTCGATAGGAACGCAGACGCTTGATGTTATCAGAGAGCAGGGCGATCTGGAGGTTGTCGCCCTCGCAGCGGGAAGGAATATAAGATTACTTGAAAGGCAGGCGAGAGAATTCAAGCCTGCTATAGTTGCTGTTTGGGACAAGAAAGCCGCGGAGCAGCTTAAAACCAACCTTGCCGATACGGACATAAAGGTAGCGGCGGGGCTTTCGGGACTGGTTGAAGCCGCAACCTACATAAAAAGCGATATAGTTGTCACTGCGGTTGTCGGTATGATAGGCATCCGGCCTACCATAGAGGCGATAAAGGCCGGAAAGGATATAGCGCTTGCCAACAAGGAAACCTTAGTCACTGCAGGCCATATTATCATGCCTCTTGCCAGAAAATGCGGTGTCAGGATACTGCCGGTGGACAGTGAACATTCGGCTATCTTCCAGTGCCTTCACGGCGAGAGGGCAAATAAGATCTCGAGGCTTTTGATCACCGCCTCCGGCGGGCCTTTCTACGGAAAGGACAGGGAATACCTAAAGACGGTTACCGTGAGCGATGCATTAAAGCATCCTAACTGGAGCATGGGAAGAAAGATAACCATAGACTCTGCGACACTCGTGAACAAGGGGCTTGAGGTCATAGAGGCCAGATGGCTCTTTGACGTGATGCCGGAGAAGATAGATGTCGTGGTTCAGAGGGAAAGTATAATCCATTCCATGGTGGAGTTTGAGGACGGTTCGGTAAAGGCGCAGCTTGGTACTCCGGATATGAGGCTTCCCATACAGTATGCTCTTTACTACCCAAAGAGGCCTTACCTTACCGGTGACAGGCTTGATTTCAGGGAGATAAGCAAGATAAGCATAGGGGAAGTGGACCGTGAGACATTTAAGGGACTTGACTTAGCATATCTTGCGCTTCATATAGGCGGTTCCATGCCGACTGTGTTAAATGCTGCAAATGAAAAAGCAGTTTCACTTTTTCTCGATGGAAACATAGAATTTTTACAAATATATGATATCATCGAGGAGTGCATGAAGGCGCACAATACCATAAGCAATCCGAGCTTAGGGGATATCCTGAAGACGGAGGAATGGGTATATAACAAGATAGAGGAGATGCTTTAACGGATGAACATTATTTTTATCATACTTATTTTCGGAGTGATTGTCTCGTTCCATGAGTTTGGGCATTTTATCGTTGCAAAGGCCTGTGGAGTGGGCGTAACGGAGTTTGCCATAGGTATGGGACCGAAGATATTCTCGTTTAACAGAAAGGAGACAAAGTATTCTCTGCGTATACTGCCTATCGGTGGTTACTGCATGATGGTCGGAGAGGATGAGGATGTGGATGCCGAGAACTCATTTTCAAGGAAACCTGTATGGAAGAGGTTCCTGATCGTGGTGGCAGGTCCGGTGTTCAACTTTATCCTTGCTTTTATCTTCGGAGTGATACTGATCCACTTTTCGGGTTACGATCCGGCCTATGTCAACTTCCTTACCGAGGGAGGAGCCGCTCAGGAGGCGGGCATAGAAGAAGGTGACAGGATCATATCCATAAATGGCGGGAAGATATATAACTACCGCGAGGTTTTGCTTAATATGCAGCTGACCAAGACTGCCGATCCGATCGAGCTCGGCTTGAGAAAGCCTGACGGTTCGACTTACACGGTTACCGTTACTCCGAAGCTCAATGAAAACGGTGAGTATAAGATAGGTGTAGGCGGCGGCTACAGGAAGTCGGAGAGCTTCCTGAACGATCTTGGCTACGGTGCGCTCGAGCTGAGATACTGGATGAAAGCGACCATAGTTTCGCTGAAGATGATATTTACCGGAAAGGTGAGCGGAAATGATATCATGGGACCGGTCGGTGTGGGCGGTGCCATAAATGATGTGATCGAAGAAGTCAAGGAGGAGAGTCCCAAGGGACAGGTGGCTATAAATATACTTCTTAACCTTATGAACTGGTGTATACTTCTTTCGGTCAACTTAGGTATCATGAACCTGCTTCCGATACCTGCTTTGGACGGCGGGCGTATACTGTTCCTGCTTTTTGAAGCGGTGAGCAGAAAGAGGATACCGCAGGAGAAGGAAGCCGTAGTAAATATGATAGGTTTTGCACTCCTGATGTGCCTTATGGTAGTGGTATTCTTCAATGACATAAAGAATGTATTTTTCTGATAGGAACACGATATGACAACGAGAGAACATACAAGAAAGGTAAATATAGGCGGTGTTACCATAGGCGGAGGCGCGAAGATCGCCATACAGTCCATGACCAATACCGAGACCTCGGATGTGGCGGCGACCGTAGCGCAGATAAAGGCGCTTGAGGAGGCAGGCTGCGACATTATAAGGTGTACGGCAAACACGGAGGCTGCAGCTAAGGCGATAGGTGCCATAAAGGAGCAGATAAGCATACCGGTAGTGGCAGACATACATTTTGATTATAAGCTTGCGATACTTGCCATGGAGCACGGGGCCGACAAGATAAGGATAAACCCGGGCAATATAGGCGGAGAAGACAACTTGGCAAAGGTTGTCGGATGTGCCAAGGAGAGAAATATCCCGATCAGAGTAGGAGTCAATTCAGGTTCTCTCGAGAAAAAACTTATAGAGAAGTACGGCGGAGTTACTGCCGAGGGCATAGTTGAGAGCGCACTTGACAAGGTGCACATGATAGAACGGCTCGGATATGAAAATATGGTCATAAGCATAAAGTCATCGGATGTGCTTATGTGTGTGAAAGCGCATGAGCTTATCGCACAGCAGACGGATTATCCGCTTCATGTAGGTATAACAGAGGCGGGAACCGTGAAGTCGGGTAGCATAAAGTCGGCAGTCGGTCTTGCGCTTATACTGAATCAGGGGATAGGTGATACGATCAGGGTGTCGCTCACCGGAGATCCGGTAGAGGAGATAGTTGCCGCAAAGTATATCCTGAGAGATCTGAAGCTCATGAACAGCGGGATAGAGCTTGTATCGTGTCCGACCTGCGGCAGGACGAAGATAGACCTTATAGGCCTTGCAAATGAGGTTGAGAAGATGATCGCGGCTTATGATCACCTGCATATCAAGGTAGCGGTCATGGGATGCGTTGTGAACGGCCCCGGAGAAGCACGGGAAGCGGATATAGGGATTGCAGGAGGCGTGGGAGAAGGCCTTCTGATCAAGAAGGGTGAGATAGTCAGAAAGGTCCCGGAAGACGGCCTTCTTGAGGCTTTAAAAAAAGAACTGGATAATTGGGGAAAAAATGCTTGACAAAGAGAAGCAGTTCTGATAGAATAACGACTTGTTGAACGAATGGGATCTTAGCTCAGCTGGGAGAGCATCTGCCTTACAAGCAGAGGGTCATAGGTTCGAGCCCTATAGGTCCCATTTTTGGCGGGATAGCTCAGTTGGCTAGAGCACACGGTTCATACCCGTGGTGTCGGGAGTTCGAATCTCCCTCCCGCTATTTTTCTTTGCTTATTATTTCATTTTATTTTACGGAGAAAACCAAAATGTCTACAAAAGAAATGGTTGTCTATGAG
>ONVB01000071.1 GCA_900321145.1 uncultured Eubacteriales bacterium
GCATCTACAAGTAGTTGCCCCACGGCTTCCCCTTGGTCGTAACCGATCTCAAAGGCACATATTCCGTTGTCGTTAAGATGTTCTTCAAGTTCATCGATTATTCTCCTGTAGAAGTAAAGGCCGTCTGCTTTTCCGTCCAGCGCAAGGCGCGGTTCACAATCCCTTACCTCAGGCTCCAATTCTTCTATATCACTGCTCTTTATATATGGCGGATTCGACAATATGATGTCGAATCGCTCGTCTATACTGTCAAAAAGGTCGGATTTTATTATACTGACCTCCGGTGCGAGCATATCGCGGTTTTTGGCAGCTGTTTTTAACGCATCATAGGATATATCGGACAGAGTGACCTCATCGACGCAGCCTCTTTCAAGAAAGAAGCTTATCCCTATGCACCCGCTTCCGGTACACAGGTCAAGGACCTTCAAACCCTGTCTGCCGCCGTCGATACCGTCCGCAAGCTTTATAGCATTTTCCACCAGAAGCTCCGTTTCGGGCCGCGGAACGAGCACTCCTTCCGCCACGATAAAGTCTCTGCCCATAAAGCAGGCCTTACCGGTTATATACTGACAGGGGATGCGCTTTTTTCGCTTATCAATATATGATGCAAAAAGCTTTGCCGCTTCCTCATCCACATCTTCAGTCTGCATAAGCAAAAGATCTTTATACTCTATCTTGAGTGCATCGCAGACAAGGAACCTCACATCCGATACGGCATCCTCACGTGCAATTCCGACCGCTTCAAGCTCAGCCACGGCATTTTTCATAAGCGCTGCTGTCGTCATGCCGCATCCTTTCTCATATCCTCAAGATATTTTCTCCAGTCCAAAACACCCTCCACGGACTTGATCGCTACCTCGATCATATCGGCATCGGGCTCGCGTGTGGTCAGTCTCTGAACCCAGAGTCCCGGCTTGCTCAGCGTATTTGCACATGCATTATCATGCCTGCCCGCATAGCGGATAAACTCATAAGATATTCCCGCGATAAGCGGTACCAGGAGTACACGGAGCAAAAGTCTGAGCCACATGGTTTCGGTGTTTATGCACATGAACACAAGTATGCTCACGAACATAACTATAAATAAGAAGCTTGTTCCGCATCTCTTATGAAAGCGCGTGTGGCGCATCACATTTTCAACCGTGAGTTCATCTCCCGCCTCGAGGCAGTTGATAGTCTTATGCTCTGCCCCGTGATACATAAAGGTTCTCTTTATATCCTCCATCAGAGAGATAAGCCACACATACCCAAGAAAGATTGCCAGTCGGATCACGCCCTCTATCAGAGCCACCACCATATGGTTCTCGATCACACCGTCAAGAAGTGACGCAAGCCATGCAGGGAGCAGCATAAACAGCCCCACCGCAAGCACAAGCGAAAGCGCTACCGTAAAAAAGTTTGATACAGCTTCCTTCTTCTCATCCGTCTCACCCTCTTCCTCCTCTTCAAAGAAGGAGGCGGAATAGGTAAGAGTCTTTATGCCTATCACAAGCGACTCGACAAAGTTGACCACTCCCCTTATGATGGGCAGCTTCAAAAGCCTGTTTCTGTCACCGACAGGCACAAAATCATTTATATCAATCGCTATCTCTTTGTCCGGCTTTCTGACCGCTATGGCGTACTTACCGCCGTTACGCATCATCACGCCCTCTATGACGGCCTGACCGCCTATGGTTACACGTTCCATACTCAATTCCTTTTTTATTATTCCCCGCTTCGCCCGGAATGACATAAGCTGTCGTGTCATTCTGAGGAGCGTCAGCGACGAAGAATCTTTCTTTTCACTAAATATCAACGAATAAAACAAGAGGAAAAGGCTTGTTACTACGTACGTAACAAGCCTTTTCCTCATTCAACATCAATCTAAGCCTGGGTAACACCATACTTACGGTTGAACTTATCGATTCTTCCTCTTGCCTGAGCAGCCTTCTGCTGTCCGGTATAGAAAGAATGGCACTTGGAGCAAATCTCCACATGGATCTCCTGCTTTGTAGAACCGGTTACGAACTCGTTACCGCAGTTGCATACAACCTTTGCCTGATAATACTCAGGATGGATTCCTTCTCTCATTTCTTTCACCTCATCATTCTCTTTAGACGATTCCAACCGTCTTATTTCATGTAAAATCATGCATCTTGCGACACACAAGCGGTATATTACCACATGAACATGCTTAATGCAAGAACTTTTTTATTTAAAGTTCAACCCTTACCTTTTCACAAGCATTTTCATAATGTAGCTTATGAATTCCTTATTGTCCTTCGTCCTCGCAAATACTTTAAGTATCTCATCGGTATACTCCTCGGCCTTTGCGCCCGAAAGAGCCTTATGTATAAGGTTCACAGCCTCCTGCTCGTCCGGGTCAAGGAGAAGATCGTCCCTTCTGGTTCCCGAGCGCGATATATCTATAGCAGGGAATATCCTCTTCTCCGAAAGCTTTCTGTCAAGCACAAGCTCCATATTACCGGTACCCTTGAATTCCTCGAAGACCACATCGTCCATACGGCTTCCGGTATCGACAAGAGCTGTCGCGAGTATCGTAAGGCTTCCGCCCTCTCTCATATTTCTCGCCGCGCCGAAGAATCGCTTCGGCATATGAAGTGCCGCGGGATCGAGACCGCCCGAAAGTGTACGTCCACTCGGCGGAACCGTAAGGTTATATGCCCTCGCGAGTCTGGTGATGCTGTCGAGCAGGATCACCACATCCTGTCCGTGCTCTACCAGTCTCTTTGCTCTCTCTATGACCATCTCGGACACCCTCTTGTGGTGCTCGGGAAGCTCATCAAATGTAGAGTAGATAACCTCCACATTTTCGCCCTCTATAGACTCCCTGATATCCGTGACCTCCTCCGGACGCTCATCTATAAGCAGAACGATCAGGTGCATGTCCTTATTGTGCCTGCTTATGCTCTTTGCAACAGCCTTAAGGAGGGTTGTCTTACCTGCCTTGGGCGGAGACACGATCATACCTCTCTGTCCCTTGCCTATAGGTGACAGAAGGTCTACTATACGAACCGCTACCGAAGCGCCCGGCACATCGAGCTTGATCCTCTCATCCGGGAAGATCGGAGTCAGGTCCTCAAATGCGACTCTCTTTGCCGCCTCGCTCGGAAGCCCGCCGTTCACATGGCGTATGAACAAGAGCGCCGAGAACTTCTCACCCTGGGTTCTGTTCCTGATAGGGCCTCCTATCATATCGCCCTTCTTCAGGCCAAACTTCCTTATCTGAACCGGAGACACATATATATCCCTGTCGCCCGGAAGATAGTTCGAGCTCCTTATAAAGCCATAGCCCTCCGTCATAACCTCGAGGATACCGTCTGCCTCATCACCGCTGTCAAGGTCGGCATTGTACTCCTGTCCGTCATATATCTTTACATTTACCGCTGCGCCCTCCGACTCGGGCTCTAAGTTTCTCTGCTCCTGATAATTCCTGTCGTCGGTCTGCTTCACGCGCATGGTCTTCTCTGTCCTGGCCTCGGGGCGTCTCAAACCCTGCTCGGGCTGCTGTGGCTGACCCTGTTGCGACTGCTGCGGCTGCTGCCCCTGCGGTTGCTGGGCCTGCGGTCTTGCCTGCTGCGACTGACCCTGTACGGCCTGACCCTGAGGTCTCTGCTGCCTCTGGGGCTGTCTGGTCCTGCCGCCCTGTCGGCTCCTGTCCGTCTGCTTCTCACGATTCTGTTCCGGCTTGCTTTCCTCTAAAGGAAGCCTCTCCTGAACATTTTCCTCTTCCTGAGGCTTTGCGGCCTCATCCGCTGTCTTCACATCCACATGTAAGGTACGCTTGTTCATCATCTTGTCGACATTTGCAAGAAGCTCCGCAAGCTCATTTTTCTTGAGCGTGCTGACACCCCTTAAGCCTCTGTCCTTTGCCATAGCTTTAAGCTCAGCAAGCGAATAATTACTGTAATCCATATAGTGCTCCTCTTATATTAAATACTCTGTTCAAAACTAATGGGTAACTGTACGAATCCGAAATTCTTGAATTAACAGCGATTTTACCACAAATGATCAAAACACACAAGAGAAAAATAACTCCGGGCATAAAAAGAAAGCTCTTATATATCCTTTCCCGCCCCGGATACCTTATTGTTGACCAGCCTTAATACACAGGCTATGCCCCATGTTGCAACTATTATCCCGGCGAAGATCCCGAGCCCTACCGGAAGTCCCCAGTTGACAAAGCCGTACCAGTCGTTCGTGTCCGGCCACTCGCCCACACCGTTTACCAGCAGGTTCACAAGATATGCCATGCCATAGACAAGGGTCGGTATAACCGTCAGAAATGTGTTCTTGAACGGCAGCTTTCTTTCTCCCGTATCAAAAAATGCAAACTCGATCATAGCCACAACCGGAAGCAGCAGATGAAAATACAGATTCGAGTTCTTATAAAGCATCGCATGCCCGTATATCGGTCCAAGGAAGGCCGCGATCACCAGAAAAGTAAGTCCGACCGCGGTAGCCGCCATAAACTTCAACGCTGTCATCCACCGTCTGACCTTCACCGTTCCCTGTGACCGGTCACATATATAAAGCACCAGCCAAATAATAGAAACTATCCCGCAGAACTCATTTGAAAGCACGGTAAAGTACTTCAGGTTCTCCGCACCCGAAGCAGTAAGCCCAGTCTCACTCGGCCTGTTCTGCAGCATGATGATCGTTCCGATCACTCCGAGCGCTATAATGATAATATTTAATATCAATACAAGCTTCTTTCTCATACCAACTCTCAGCTAAACCCCTTTCTCTTCTTAGCGACGTCGATCAGTTCAGCCGCCTCATTCATAGCCGAGGCAAGATACGCTTCCTGCCATTCCTTTCCGGCCTTTTCAACTTTCTTGATCTCCTCCCAGGACTTGTGGCGTTCCTCGTCGGAAGCGTAGGTCACACCGGAGAATACATGCGGATGCCTTCTGATCATCTTCTCGGATATAGTATCAGCAACCTCATCAAAAGTAAAGAGTCCCTCTTCCTCCGCGATCACACAGTGGAACATAACCTGAAGGAGAAGATCACCGAGCTCTTCCTTTAAGTTCTCGGGATCACCCTTCTTGGATAGAATGTTTATACCGCAGATCACCTCTGCTGCCTCTTCGATCACAGTCGGTTTAAGACTATCGTGCGTCTGCACCCTGTCCCACGGACAACCGTCCTTATCTCTTAACTTTTCCACTACTCTCTTCAACCGCTCAATAGCGGCATAATCCTTATCCATAGTTCCTCCCGTTCCAAGAAATTGTCCTACCTCGGTAATCCATCCCAAGTATTCATCCTATCCCGCTAAACCACTCCAGGAGCAGCGGCACAACTCCGTCATAGCCATAATCCCCGATCACTTCATCCTGGGTGTCCCAGCCGATTTCCGCAGCCTCCTCCGCGGCCGGCTTCAGGAAGTCAAATGCTCCGGCGTACTTTTCAAACTCCGCTATGGCAGCCTCTATGCTATCTACCCTGTCGATGGCAACCTGCTCGGAGGGCTTTATGGTTTCAAACCTCTCGACAAGCTTCTCGTCATCTCTCGGAAGAACACCCGCGTAGGCGTCCTCCACATAGAAGTACGCGAACAGGTACCCCGAGTACCGAAGAACAGGATCGTCGCTTGTCGTGCAGGCAAGAAAGCTCAAGTAATTTGCTTCATTCTCCTTGTAATAGCCCTGGTGATGCGAGGCCTCATGCGCAAAAAGCGTCGGGTAATATTGTCTGTCGACGAACCTGTTGATGGTGACCTCCATAGTGTAGGGGTAGGTGTAGCCCCCGATATACATATAATCGAGCACCTCAGAGCACAAGGCCCTCTTCGCTCTCGGATAGTAGCCTGAAAGTCTCGGGTACTCATCCGCCAGGGCTCGCATAGCCTCGGCAACCTCTTTCCTGACGGTATCATCATCCGGGTAGATCACCGAACCCGAAGGATCACGCTGCACTGCAAGCGCCTCCTCATTCACCCTCTCTATCAGATACTCGCGAAGCGCCCTCAAATGTTCCTCGTCACAAGGTACATCAGTCTCAAAAGACTTCCCGAGCAGGCTTCCCCTATACGGGATCACCCAGTTCACTGTGTATATAAAGAGCATGCAGCAAGTGTACATAAGCAGTATCTTCATATACCTTTTAACTGCCGCTCTGTACCTGCTGCTCTTTCTCAGGAATATAAGGATCACCATCAGGATAACCGCGGCGACAAGGGCGAGCGCTGACAGATACATGATGAGCTCCCCGAGTGCAACAGGAAAAAGATCCGTGATCCGCCCTCCCACATCCACAACAAGACCGTATACACTGTCTGTGTATGCATCACAAAATGAACTGCTGAACGCCGCCAGATTAAGCACTACAGTAAGCGCTGCAAGCACGATGATCACTATCCAATACACCGACAAAGTACGCTTGTTTTCACTCATAAACTAATCTAAACCTCATTTGCTATCCTTAAAACCACTGCCTCGTAAGGTCTGAGCCTGCCCGCCTCCGGCTTCCCATCGGCATCCGGATAACTGCTGAGCAGTATCTCAATATCGCCGTTTCCGAAGTGCGCCACATCATACACAGCCTCCTCACCGCCGAAGTTCACGACGACAAGGATCTTCTCTTCGCCATCATCCCTAACAAAGGCAAATATATCTTCCCTGTCCTCGTACACCTCCATATAAGAACCGTATATCATAGCCGGGTGTTCCTGTCTGAACCTTGCAAGCGTTTTATACCATGCGAGAACCGACGCCTCGTCCGAAGTCTCCGCCTCGGCATTCACGGTCTTGTAATTATCGCTCACCGGCAGCCAGGGCGTGCCTGTCGTAAACCCTGCATTATCCGTGCCGTCCCACTGCATAGGAGTTCTTGCGTTATCCCGGCTGAAGCGGTACACGCACTCCAACGCTTCCTTCTCTGAAAGCCCGTTCTGAAGTGCTATCTTATACTGGCTTACCGAGCTGATATCATTATAATCATCTATGGACGGCCAGCGCACGTTGGTCATCCCAAGCTCCTCGCCCTGATATATAAACGGAGTTCCCCTTAGTGTCAGTAGCACCGTGGCAAGCGCCTTGCCCGCCCTTACCGGATCGGCATTTGCCGGGAAATAGTGATCTATAGACCTTTCCTTATCGTGGTTCTCGAAGAAGATAGGATACCAGCCGTTTGTCTCTGTTGCCTTCTGGCTTGCGCTTATCGCTCTTTTAA
>ONVB01000137.1 GCA_900321145.1 uncultured Eubacteriales bacterium
AAGGACAAGATGAACAGGGCAAGTCTTTTTACCAGATTAAGACAAAGTGTGCTTTTCTCATCCGCTTTATGCAAATGGGTTGACCGAAAGGATGAACCGCTCTTTGCACATGAGCCTACCATCAATGACTTAAGGCAGGGAAAGGTCTCAAACTGCTATATGGTCTCTGCGGTCACAAGCCTGATACAGTACGATCCGAATATCATAAAGAATGCCATGAGACAGGAACGTGACGGCAGTGTGACGGTAAGGCTTTATAAGAAAGGAAAGCCAATCTATGTAACGGTGGACAAGAAGACTCCGCAGCTTGTGACGGGAGGCGCCATACTTACGGACGGACCTCTGTGGATGAATGTGCTTGAACGTGCGATAGCCTTTGTCGGAAGAGCGGGAAACGAGGGCTACGGTTCGCTTTGGTATGGCGATGGAAGCGAGATAATATCCCTTCTTACCGGTACAAAGCCAAGTGATCGAATAGCTGTTAAAGCCTCAGCTACCAACGAGAAGAGTGCGGATGACAGAAACTTTGATGAGGATGAGCAGACTAAGCTTTTCTTAGAGATATGCAGTGCGAAGCAGCTTGGCCGCATATATAGCTGCGGTACATATAATTCATCGGGAGCCGGCTTAAACGACGGCCACGCCTATACTCTTTTGGGTGGCTGTGAGATAGACGGAAAGCGGTATGTGCAGCTCAGGAATCCGTATGCAAATATGTCCCTCAGATACGATGAGAAGGGTAAGCGTTCCAAATCGACTAATTACACCTCATCCGTCGCGGATGCGACCTGCGGACAGTTCCTTATGAAGTTCGAGGAGTTCCTGAGAGATTTCTCGTCTATAAACTATGTGACGGTCAAGGGCTCCCCGGGAATACCTGACACAGACGAAACTAACTAAAGACATAGAAACAATCGTGTCATTTTGAGTGTAGAATCTTAAACATGAAACAGATACTTATCATACTATTAATATTATTGCTCTATCCCGCGCTCCCGGTGTATGCCGCTCCGGCAACACCGACGGACGCAACCTTGGGCGAAGAATTCGTTGAAGTTACGGATTCCTGCCTTGCCTTATGGAACTTTGTGACTGTAAGCTATGAGGGCGACGGTGTATGTACCGTAAGCATATCTAACCCTGCGGTCGGAAGGCATAAGATATCCGATATCTACTTCTTTGTCTGGAGTGATGAGGGGTACAAAAACGACCTATACCGATACAGGGGGTTGAAAACCCAAAATGACAGAAGCGGGATCTGGTCTGCGACCTTTAACGGAAATACCCACAGCTCGACAGGGCTTTACTGTGCCGAGGTGCGGGCAGTATCGGGCGGGGAGGAGATCATCATAGGAACGGTTACATTTCGCAACGAGTTTACGCTCGAGAAGCATCACGGCTGGATAGAGAGTAACGGCAAGTATTATTTCTATGACAGGAAGAAGCAGGTCATGCAGCGCGGCGGAGTCCGGGACGGTATAACCATAAAGGATGACGGTTCCGCGGTCATGACGGATTACTCGAGGGAGAAGCTTCCCGTGATGGTCAGGGCGGCTGAGGTCGTAGATGAGATATGTGAACCGGACGACTCGCTTTCGGTGAAGAAGGAAAAGTGTTATAAGTATGTAGTGTCATTTCCGTATCTGCTTAAGGATTACGGTGTCGGGGATTATGTGGGCAAGTGGAGCTGCCTTGACGCACACTATGCGAACAACATCCTTAACGCATACGGTGATCAGGCGCAGTGCGGAGGTGAGTGTGTGGCCGAGGCATCGGCATTGGCCTACCTTTTCGCTGAGCTTGATTTTGGCGAGGTTTACCTTTATACAAATGAGGTCCATGGCTGGGTGTATGCCGACGGGCGTTACTATGACCCGAATAATTCTTCGGTCAACGGCTGTGCAAAGTGGTTTAATACATCGACCTATGTGACCTATGCTACGAACACATATATGATAAACTAAAGAACGAAAGATAACGGAAGATCAATTTCCGGGTTTTTATCTTTTAAGTGACTGTCTTGTGACTTGATATGGATATAATCGGTTTATCGATGATTGGAGAGAACTATGCAGTGGGATATAGTGGTCATTGAAAATGAAAACAAAGAAGCTTTTGCGGCAGTCCTTCCGCTGAATATGGATCTGACGGGATACCGCATAGCGCTCGGTGCGGTGAGCAAGTACGGAAAAGTATACGGCGCGGTAAGCTATATGCTGGTCGATCACGAGTACGATATAGACTGGATATATGTGGAGCCTCAATTCAGGCGGAACGGAATAGGCACTGCACTTATGAAGGAGATGCTCACAGCCATAGAAAAGTCCGGAGACAGATTCATGGCATCCGCTAAGTTTGAGTATACGGAGGATAATAATGTGATGCATACCTTCTTCCTTTCGCTTGAATGGATGGATGTGTCATATTCGCATGACAGATTCTATGTGGAGCCTGAGTTCATAGAGGGATCGGGGTTGGTCAACCATAAGAAAGCGATCAACCAAAAGCCGGTTTCCTTCTTTAAGCTTCCGGCTGTGACACAGAAGAAGATGCTTGCCCTGCTTGCGGCAAGAGGTGAGTATATCGTGACCGACTATAACAGATGGCGCAGTGAGATAGTGGAGGAGCTGAGCAGGGTCATACTGGTCGGAAATGAACCGGTTGATCTTATGTTCATAAGGAAGGATGTAAACGGAAACCTGTCACTGGATTATCTCTACAGTAAGTATATTCCGGGGCTTTTTGATCTGCTGACATCCTCTGCGGTGGATGTCACGCTTCTGTATCCTGATTCGACATTATATTATGACACGTTGGACGAAACGGCTTTAAAGATAACAGAACGATTCTTTCCGAGGGCTGAAAGAGTATATATCTACGAAGCGGTATTCTGATCAAAACCGATCATAAGAAGCATAAGTGAGATTATAAGCGTTACATATTACGCGAGTCGGAGGTATAACCATGTCAAAGTTAGAAGAGTACAAAAAACCAAAGAGTATAGCAGAGCAGTCACTGTTTTATCAGGCCGAGAAGGAAAAGGAGCTTCCGTCGGAGGAGGGATTTGACTATAAGTATGATCCCGATCAGTTGATGGAGTATTATGAGAGCAGAAATGAGTCGGAGGAGGACTTTGAAAAGCGTACGCGCTATTATTTTAACGACACTGTCATGGCAAATGCCAAGGCTACGCGATACAGCACTCTGTCCGGCAAGAATGCCCTTATGAACAAATATGCCAAGATGCATAGCAACAGATCGGCCAGAAAGCGCAAGAACAGGGCGAGCGATGCTGCTAAAGCATTTGGTGATATGGAAAAAAAGATCAGGAAGTACATGAATGAGAATGCCGATACGGTAACCACCTACGATCATCGTGAGGAGATCATGAGACTTCGCATGACCGGTATGATAGCTGCAGCAAAGGTAAAGGGCAAGAGTGACCGACATGAAAATTATCTTAAGGGAAGAGCGAAGCTGTCTTGTCTTATGATACTTAAGGATCAGTTGAACCATCTTATTCCGAAGGCAGAGAATAAGAAGAACCTGTCCAAACTTAACTCCAGGCTTAAGTCCCTCGACAAGGAGATAGCTTCGGCATACAAGGAGATAAAGGAGCTTTCAGTCCCCAACTTAAAGAAGGCATGGGAAGATACGAACAAGATCACGGGTATACGTATTGATAATGCGCGCGAGGATTATAAGTACAGGGCCAAGGTGTTCAATAAGGAAAACTCCGCGACTCTGTTCAGGCTGCAGACCATGGAAAAGTATGTGGGTTCGTATGAATGGCCGGTGTGCATATGTGTTACAGATAAGCGGAAAGCACCGATAAACTACGCTGAGGCACAGAAGCGCGATTGGAACAACAAGTATCTTGAGGCTAAGAAAAAGAATGATCAGACAGAACTCAACCTTCTGGAGATCGAGGCAGTGAAGAGGTTTGAAAATACAAAGCTCCCGAGTCTTAAAGTGCTTACAGGCGACAGTGTGAATAAGGTGATCGAGGATCATCTGATCACGCTCTATGACCTGACCAAGAGGGCGCTTCCCTACTATAAGTCACTCGTCGGAACAACAACTCCGGTGGGAAAATATATCGCCAACAGCCCGTATCTTAAGGCTAAGATAGAGTATTTGGATGCTTTGGACAAGTATCTTGACTATGAGCTTCGTGTAAATGGTATAGAGTATAAGGACGGAAAGTATGACGTCGAAAGCTCCGATGAGTATCGCCTGCATGAGGATAAGAGAGGGCATATAGTACGTAAAAAGAAGTTCGGCTCCGACAAGCAGGAGGCTGATCTGCTCAGAAAGCTCGGCAAGACTTACGAGACGCTTTCCGGATTAAACAAGACGGACGTTAAAGAAAAGCTTTATATCAACGTGATACCCAAGGAACAAAGGCAGACAGGTACATTTACGGAGAATCCTTTCAAGAAAGCTTCGGAAAAGGAAAAAGAGAAGAAGTATGTGATCCCGGAGATAAAAGATGAGGACGATGATGAGATATCGGAGAATCCTTATGCAGATGATCTGAAGGAAAAGGAAAAAGAGAAGAAGTATGTGATCCCGGAGTATAAAAATGAGGATGATGATGAGATATCGGAGAATCCTTATGCAGATGATCTGAAGGAAAAAGAGGAAAAGGAAGAGAAGAAGGAAGATGAGAAGGATGAGGAAGAAGAGGACGAAAAGAATTACGACTTCCTGACCTCGAAAGAGCTTGACGAGTATTTTTCGGCGATAAATAAGGGAAAGCCGTTCTCGAGAGAACTGTTATTAAAGCTTGCAAAAAATATCGATAAGATGCCGGATGAGATGAAGGATGATCTTGATGCGCATAACCGACTTGATGATGTCATGAATTATGAGCAGTTTATCGCCATAGAGGATGAGTGGGACGAGTTCATAAACGGAATTGAAGAAGTAGAAGAAAAGAAAGTAAGCGATGAAGAGATCGCTTATGTGAAAGAGCTCTGGGGCGTGAGTGAGGAGCAGATCATGAAAAACGCCGAAGATGCGAAGGAAGAGGTAAAAGACAAGAAAGAGGAAGTCAAGGAAGACGTTAAAGAAGAAGTTAAAGAGGAGATAAAAGAAGAGGCTGTAGAAGAGAAGGCGGAGAATAAGCAGCAGAAGAAGTATGCTGATATGTCCGATGAGGAATTTGGCGAACTTATGCTGAAGGTGCTTGATAAGTATGACGAGACGAAGACTGTAGATAAAGACATACTTGAAGAGTTCAAAAGAAGAAATGAAATAGACAACGATGAAATGGTTTATAAGATCTTTGAAAGCACCATTGAAAGAAATAAAGAGTCGGATAAGGAAGATGCCGAATTCATGGAGAAGTACGGAGATCTCGATGCCGAAGAATTGCAGAGAAAGCTTGATGCCGGAGAGCTTTTCTGATCGCGTCAAGGCCTGATGGGATGACAAAGAAGAATTCAAGCTGAAGATTTAGGTGCATATTAATGAAGGTTATAGTGATAGGTGGCGGCGCCGCGGGCATGATGTGCGCGGCGCTGCTTGGCGAAAAAGGAACAGATGTAACGCTCATCGAGAAGAATAAAAGACTCGGGATGAAGCTGAACATAACGGGCAAGGGAAGGTGTAATCTGACTAATGCGTGCGACACTGATACGCTTATCAAGAACACAGTCTCAAACCCGCGATTTATGTACAGTGCATTCTCGGGTTTTAATTCTGATGATGTGATTCGTTTTTTTAATGAGCGCGGACTAAAAACCAAGGTCGAGCGCGGAAACAGGGTATTTCCGGTGTCGGACAGGGCTATGGATGTGACCGCGGTTCTTGAGAAGTGCTTAAAGAAGTATAATGTCAATGTGCTCAGGGAGTGCTCTGTAAAGGAGCTTGTGACGGAGTCAAGTGACGAAGGCACTTTCCGTGTCGGTTCGATCAAGGTCAGTCAGGTCGAGGGAGGAGAAAAGACGCTATCGGCCGATATATTTGTACTCGCTACGGGAGGACTGTCTTATCCGCTTACGGGCTCTACGGGTGACGGATATAGATTTGCGGAAAAGCTTGGGATAGACGTCAACCCCGCCCGGCCGTCCTTAGTACAGCTTAAGTGTCGTGAGGGCTGCTGCTCGGATATGGCGGGACTTACACTGAAGAATACGAAGCTTTCCATGTATGCACATGTGAAGAATAAGGAGAAGCTTATCTACAGTGATTTCGGTGAGATGCTTTTTACGCACAGCGGGATAAGCGGGCCGATAGCTTTAAGCGCTTCGTCCATGCTCGGCAGGTACGAGGGGCAGGAGCTTAAGGTGCTGCTTGACTTAAAGCCCGCTCTTGATGCGGATGCTCTCGATAAGAGGATACTGAGAGATTTTGAAGCTGAGAAAAATAAGCATTTTCTTAATTCGCTCGACGAGCTGCTCCCAAAGAGCATGATACCGGTCGTAGTGGAGCTTTCGGGCATAGAACCGCATAAACAGGTGAATGCGGTGACCAGGGAGGAAAGAGCGGGGCTTGTTGTGCTTCTTAAGGCATTTCCGCTTACCGTGATCGGAACCGGAAGCATGGACGAGGCGATCATCACCCGGGGAGGTATCTCGGTAAAGGAGATCGATCCGAAGACCATGCGCATAAAGAAGTCGCAGAACCTCTATGCGGCAGGAGAGCTGATAGATGTGGATGCGTTTACGGGTGGCTTTAACCTGCAGATAGCGTGGTCGACCGCACATGCCGCCGCAGAAGCGATAGCGGCGTCATGACTCAAGCGAAGTAAAATAAAACGCGTAGCAGTGTCATTCTGAGGGCGTTAGCTCGAAGAATCTTACATATTCCAAGGAGGCATAAAATGAACATAGCGATAGACGGTCCCGCAGGGGCGGGCAAGAGTACGATAGCGAAGAAGGTTGCGGCAAAGCTTAACTTCGTGTATGTGGACACGGGTGCCATGTACAGGAGCATAGCACTGTACGTGATAAGGAACGGAGCCGATCCGGACAGCGAAGTCGATATGGCTAATGCATTAGACAAAATAGATGTGAGCATAGCTTATGAGGACGGTACGCAGCACATTTTCCTGAACGGAGAGGATGTGTCGACTGCCATAAGGCAGGAGGAAGTGGGTAACATGGCTTCGAAGGTAGCGACAAAGGCTGCGGTCAGAGCCAAGCTGCTCGATCTGCAGAGGAACTTAGCGGCATCGCAGGATGTGATCATGGACGGACGCGACATAGGGACCTTCGTGCTTCCGCAGGCAGAGGTGAAGATATACCTTACCGCCTCGGTCGGGGAGAGAGCCGACAGACGCTATAAGGAGCTTGTCGAAAAGGGGCAGACTCCGGATCTTGAACAGATAAAGAAGGACATAGAGGCTCGCGACTACCAGGACATGCACCGCGACATAGCGCCTTTAAAGCAGGCTGAGGATGCTATCCTGATCGACTCCTCGGATATGACCATAGACGAGGTTGTGGGTGAGATAATCAGGATTTCAAAACAGGTGTGAAAAAGATTCTTCGGGCATGCGCCCTCAGAATGACACGTGTCATCCTGAGGAGCTTTAGCGACGAAGGATCTTAAGGAAAAACAGTATGAAAAAGAAAAGAGAAGTAATCCTTGCAAAGACCGCCGGTTTTTGCTTCGGCGTAAAGCGGGCCGTGGATACGGCTTTAAACGCACTTGCGGAGCATGGTGGTGAAGGGCGGCATATATATACATTAGGTCCGATAATCCACAACGAAGAGGTGGTGGCGGACTTTAAGTCCAAGGGAATAGACATCCTGGACGAGGAGAGTATCGACGGCTTCCTTAAGAGTATTCCGGAAGGAAGCAGAGATAAGGTAACCATTATTACCCGTTCCCACGGCGTATCGAAGGCGACCATGGATAAGCTGGCTGCGTACGGAGTGAACATAGTCGACGCAACCTGCCCCTTTGTGAAAAAGATCCACAGGATAGTCGAAGAGAAGAGCAGGGACGGAAAAAAGGTATTCATAGCCGGTGACAGAAAACATCCCGAGGTCATGGGTATAGCGGGCTGGTGTGTACATAAACCCGTTATTTTCGGTGATATTTCCGAGCTTGTGAACGATGAGGGT